>JAVBJS010000168.1:0-28257 GCA_031546885.1 Desulfovibrio sp. | reverse complement strand
CAGCGCAGCGTGCCTTTCTTTCGCAATCCGCTCCGGTTGCGAAAGCATATTAGAAAATTATGTCTTATTTTTCAGCTGGATAAAATGGTACGCCCTTTTATCCAGTGGAGCTAAAAGAAAAGGCACGCTGCGCTGTTCGCTTGCGGGCACCTGCTCCGCAGTTGCCGAGGCCATTGTGCAATGGCCTCTTCTTATAGTATTTGATTCAAAAAAGCCTGCGTGCGCTCATGTTGCGGGTTTGTGAATATTTGCTGGGGCGGGCCTGATTCGAGAATGGTGCCGTGATCCATAAAGATGATGCGGTGTGCTACTTCGCGGGCGAAGCCCATTTCGTGTGTTACAACTATCATAGTCATGCCTTCCCTGGCGAGGGTCTGCATAACATCAAGTACTTCTCCCACCATTTCGGGGTCAAGGGCTGAGGTTGGCTCGTCAAAAAGCATTACGCTTGGATCCATGGCAAGGGCTCTGGCGATAGCTACACGCTGTTGTTGCCCGCCGGAAAGTTGATCTGGATATACATTTTTTTTATCGGCTATACCCACCTTGTCAAGGAGGCGTATGGCCTTTTCTGTTGCTTGCGCCATGGAGCGTTTGCGTACGGTGCGCTGGGCAAGGGTGAGGTTTTCAAGCACGGTCAGGTGTGGAAAAAGATTGAAGGACTGAAATACCATGCCAACCTGGGCACGAATGGCATTAATGTCACACTTCGGGCTAAGTATATTGATTTTATCTACAATAATTTCACCATTGTCGGCGTATTCAAGACGATTCAGGCATCGCAGAAAGGTGGATTTTCCAGAACCGGAGGGGCCAATAATGACTACCACCTCGCCGGGGGCGACATGCAGGGAGACATCGTTGAGCGCATGAAGCTGGTGAGGAATCCAGAAGTATTTATGAACATGGTTTGCGTGTATCATCGGCGGACGGCTCTTTTCTCAAGGTATTGTACAAAAAGGGAGAGCATAAAAGTAAGTACAAGATATAATAGGGCACAAGTAAACCATAATTCGAGGGATTGCAGGGAGGATGTCACTGCTTCCCGTGTGGCCTTGGTCAACTCGCGCACGGCCATGACCCCAAGGAGAGAGGAGTCTTTGATAAGGCTGATGAACTGCCCTGCAAGGGGGGGGAGAATACGACGAAAAGCTTGGGGTAGAATGATTTTACCCATGGACTGGGCATGTGTCATGCCAAGAGAGCGGGCTGCTTCCATTTGTCCCCAGTGAACGGACTGGATACCAGCCCGGACTATTTCCGCAACGTAGGCCCCCGTGAAGATTGCCAGAGCAATAACCCCGTACCACATGGGGGGGATAGTGTCGTAGCCTGCTTTTAAGAGCAGCCCGTCAATAAGGTAGCCTGCCACGAAATACCAGAGGAAAATCTGCACGAGCAAGGGTGAGCCGCGAATAATTTCGATGTAAGTAATGGCGCCCCAGCGTAAGGCGGGGTTATCCGCAATACGACAAAGCCCTGTACCAAGACCGATAACAACGCCAAGAATAATGGCAAGGGCGCTTACCTTGATGGTAATCCACAGCCCTTCCAGTAAGATGCCTGGCTTGCTGTATTCGTAACGGCCAATGATATCGCCGTGGTACACATCAGTTCCAGGAGAGGCGAGCAGGGTTGAGCCAGCAGGAAGATGAAGGGTGATGTCTTTACCTGTGTCAGAATCACGCATGAGTACAGTGAGGGAGTTGCCTTCCGGCGCAGCGGAAGTAATGGTGCCGTCGTGATCGCTGCGCACCTCGGTTTGGCCTGTGGCCCAGAAGTACTGCGGTACCCGGTTCCAGCGCCAGATGTATTCAACACTCATGGTCGCGTAGACCAGAAGAGCAATAGCAATTGCTAGTCCTGCAATGAAAAGCAGCTTGTAAACAAGGTAGTAGAGCGGACTACGGGGACGGTCAAGGCCACGGCGCATAGGCATCCTTTTTTACTGTTGCGTTCAAATGAGGCGTAAAATAAGGGGGCTGGGAAAAGTTATTTTCCTCAGTCCCCCTTGATATGTATTGCCCTAACATAATTGGGGTTTCCAAAGGGATTCAATTCCCTTGGCCACCGGAGGCATATTCAATTTTAAATACTTTCAAAGTGAATTTGTCTTAGCGCTGGGTTTTTTCAAACCACTCTGTGGAGCGAATCCACTTGTCATACATGCGGTCATAACGTCCGTCTGCTTTAATTTGGCGGAGGAAATTGTTGATGAAGTTCATGAAATCAGGATCCCCCTGCTTGATGCCAATGGCGAGAGGCTCATAGGTAAAGGGCTTATCAAGGTGAATGACCTTCCCTTTGCCCTGTTCCGCATAAAAAACAACGTTAAAGGGCATGTCATAGACCCAGGCATCTGCACGGTCGTTTGCAACTTCAAGGGCTCCATCAGCTTCTTTTTCAAAGGTCTTAAGGGTAGCTTTGGAAAGATAGCGCTTGGCAGCTTCTTCGCCGGTAGTGCCCTGACGGGAAACAAGGCGATACTTGGGGTCGTTCAGTTGTTCCCACGAGGTGATTTTACCTTCCAGCTTTTTATTGAGTAGAATGGATTGCCCCACAACAATATAGGGGTCGCTGAAACCTATTTTAAGGTTGCGCTCCTGCGTGACGGTCATGGCGCTGAGGATAATATCTTCCTTGCCGGTGAGCAGGGCAGGGATCATTCCATCAAAGTCAATATTGACAGGTACAAAGGTAACGCCCATAGCCTTGGCCAGCTCGCGGCCCAGGTCCATGTCAAAACCAATGAACGCGCCGCTTTTGTCGGTCATTTCAAAGGGCATGTAGCCGGCATCAAAGGCCACGCGAAGCTCTTTGCGGGCGAGAATCTCATTGATAGTAGATTTTTTGGCAAGCTCAATATCGGAAGCCATGGCACTTCCCACAAAGCCGAGGAATAAGGCAAAAACAGCAGTAGCAAGCTTTCTCATGTGTATTTCTCCAGTTATCCGTTTGGGTGAGGTGCGCTAGAGCCTTTTACTCTTGAAATAGTCTACGCCCTGTGGCCATGCAGAAGGTACTGCATCCCCAAATGGGGTTTTCAAAGGAATTCAATTCCTTTGGTCGCCGGAGGCATATTTGACTTTTAAACAATTCCATCAATAAATTGCTCATGGGGCTTTACTCGTAAAATTGCTCTAATATTTTCCTTCCGTCAATATTTCTTTAAGCACCATTTCCACATGACAAAATTCGCAACGGGGGATGCTTTCTTCGGGCAGGCAAATGATTTTTCGCTGCTGACAGAGTGGACAACCCACTTCAACAAATTCGCGTGTGTAGCGATCTGTAAAGGGATTATGACGCTGGGGAGGTTTGTTAGTGTTCATGGCTTCCTGGGGTGAGCGCTAAATTTTCCAATGATATTTCGGGGTTAATCACCCAAGCCGGTGAGCTGAACCAAGAGCTGATAGGATTTTTCCTGTGGCTCTATATACATTCTGCCCATAATGCTAAAGCACTGATGCTGATAGGTCAGGTTAAGGGACATTTCGTGGTTCTTCAGGGTTTCATAGTCATAAAAATAGGTGCCACTCAGGTAAAACGGCCCCCAAGGGCCAAGGGTGGCGCCAAGAGTTATGAACTGTATATCTTCAGCTTGTCGGCGCGTGTATTCCTCAAGCTTGCTGCGGCTGTCATAGCCAACAGAAACACTGCCGTAAGTTGGCCATGTCACTGCCATTGATAGCGTTTGCCGGGTGAAGTCGTTTTCATACGGTGACCAGTTGCCTCGAGCGCGCACGCTCAGGTAGTCAATGGGGCTTACTGTCAGTTCCGTCAGGACATCTGTCATGGGGCGGCGGGCAAAGTCCTCAAGGGCACTGTCTCTGTTTGCCTCGCGGTAGTCGTAACCTTGCTCAACGCGCAGGCGCAGCAAATCGGTATAGCTTGCTTTTTTTGTCGGAACCATGTTGCCCTTGTCGTCTTTGGCAAGAGTAACCGTGTCACGCTTGCGCGTGAGCACGTTGGTGAGTGAATAGACAAGCTCTGTACGGGGAACGTGCCTGTCGTTTTCGTCATAATAGGGAGCTCTTTCCTGGTTGGCGAGGGGGCGGTATATCCATTCAACCCGAGGCTGGATGGAGTGACGCAAGCCGGACATTTCTGTTTTGCCGACATTTTCCTTGGTGGCAGCAAGGGTGGAATCAAATGTGTATACTTTGGAAAATTCTGTAAAGGCGGCAATGCTGAAATCTTGCGTAGTCGTAGCGGTGTCTTTTTCGCGTGGCTGTGCTGTGTTGTAATTCGGGTCGTTACGGGAAGGGCGCTCTGTTGCATAGATATTTTGAAACAGGCCAGCCCGTGCTATAATGGAGCCAAAGCGGGAGTTCAGGGGTAAGAGCAGTTGCGGGGCAACTTCATAGCGTGCTCCTCGCGTGCCGCTGCGCCGATACATGTAGCCAGCCTGAATGCTTGCTTGTGCCTCCAGGGGAAAATCTGGAAAAATTCGACCTTTATGCAGGAAGGCGTCAAATTGGGGAAGGCGCTGAAGTGTGGTATCGCTTGCCGTTGGCTTGTTGCCGTGGCCCAAGGAGGAGTCTTGCGTATATTTTGATGAAAATGCAACGTAGCCGCGTTCCCAGTCGTGTGTCAGCAACATGCCGCTGACACGGTTGGTGTCTCTTTCCGCAAGATCACGGCTGAAAAGGCTGAACAGCTCGTTTCGGCTGCGTGAAAAACCGGAGAATCCCTGCTTGAACTCGGAGAGGTAATATTGATCGGAAACATAGTCCAGATCTGCCTTAAACCGCCAGTTCGGCGTGTCAAAGCGGGTATCAAGCATGCCGCGTAGCCAATATCGCTCACTGTTGGTGCGCACCAGGCCATCGCCCGTGTATTTTCCTTCAAGATCGCTTGTGTTGCGCTCATTGTCGTTGAGCCAGTCAAAACGAACCCAGCCGGTGGAGTCTGCAGTGGGGTGGGTACGGTATTCAATACCGTGCATAAAGCCCCGTTTTGACATGAAATACTCGTTGAGTGTCAAGTCACTGCTTTCATTGATTGCCCAAAAAAAAGGCTGATTATAAAAGAAGCCTTTTTGTGACGATTTACCAAATTCGGGGGTAAGAAGTCCAGTTTGCCGGTCTGTTTTTACAGGAACTATAAAGAAGGGGGCGTAAGCAACAGGAACGTCTTTCATTTGAAAGGTAGAGTGTGACAGGCGGGCGTAGCCGTCAATTTCTACAACGGCCTGGTCGGCTGTGATAGACCATGCGGGCACATCACCATCACACATGCTGACTTTGGCCTGATTAAAGGTATATACGTCACCCCAGTGCTTATCAATGCGCTCGCCGGAGAGGTAGGCGTGGGGGCCTTCCATAAAAAGCTGGCCCTGCTTTAACCAGCCAACGCGGCTTCTGAGGTCGAATTCCGCTTCTTCGGCCTTTATTTCATCTTTGCCCATACGGACAATGACGTGCCCTTGCAAATAAACCCATTTGGTGCTGGCGTAGTACCTTGCAAAATCCGCCTTGAGGTACTCATTGCCGCGGCGCAGGTAGACGTTGCCTTTGGCTTCCACAATCTCGGCGTCATTGAGATTGGTAACAGAATCCGCTGAAAGATCCCAGCGGACGAGCCTGTCGTCTTCAGTCTGCATTTCAAGGGGGTTTTCCGCAGCAAGGGCCGCCCCGGAAAAAGAACCGAGTATAAGACACAGACAAAAAATATAAAAAGGCAAGGTGCGTAAACCGTGCATCAGTAGCTTCCGTAAGTATACAACTTTATTTAAATAATGTGGCAGCGGGTGATGATGCTGACGGGCCTTGCATCGTATTCATAGCGTGCCGTTGCGTTCGCCAGGTTTTTTGATAACATAATTTTTTGAAAAGGCAAAGGATGATCCTTGAGGCAGTAGGAGAGCAAGGAATGCCGCAGAAATTAAAGAAAGTCTAGAGAAATTGCGAATTTTATTTGGGTGAGTCGTGAGTTTATATAGATTTTTTCTGGCTTTTATTTCGAATATTTTTTTTGAGTAGCGCATGAATTAATTCATGGGGTTGTGAGGTTCGTTTTTGCTTGGGCCATTTTTGATATTTTGAGGGATCTATGTGCATTTTTATCAATTGACATTGATTTTCATTCCCTGTACTTTTCGCTTTACACAGTTGAGCAAGTGTGAAATTTATTAAGTTCATAAAGCTTTTTTTACGCACATGTTACTTACAAATTATTGGGAGATGGTATGTACAATAGTAATTACTGGAAGCTGGGCCTTGTTCTTGGGGCGGGTATTGTTGTTGGTGCTGTTGGAGCTGTATTGCTTTCTGGTGGTAAGGTGGAGCTGAAAAAAACAGCCGCCAATCTGCTGAGCCATGGCATTGACCTTAAAGATAAGGCTGCCACCCTTGTAGATACCGCCAAAGAGAACCTGGAAGACATTTCTGCGGAAGCAAAGCACAATTCAGAAACTCGTAAGGCCAGGACATCATCATGAGGATGGCGCTTGCCGCCCATACGTTTACGCCGGTCGCCCCTGCTTGTGACCTGGTTCATGATATTCCGGGACGACTGCGTTTTCGCTTGCGCCGTGCGCATACGGCGGCAAGCCGGCCTCTTGAGGGGCTGAATGGCTTTCATCAGGCCCTTGAAGACGCCAGGGTTTGCGTTTCACAGCGTACCGGGAGTGTACTCGTTGAGTATTTCAATCCTGCGGCGCGGAATGCGGCCCTTGCGTTTTTCGGGCTCGACCAGTACGCGGATGCTGTGTTGCCGGTGTTATTACCGCGTGAATCCGCTGTTGCACAACCTGTGGAGATAGCGGATACGCCTGCCCCGCGTAATCCGCTGGTCTCGAAGGTTATCAATTATTTTTTGCCGCGAGTTTTGCGCCTTGCTCTCGCTGTTATCAAGAGTGCTCCCTACATTTTTGCCGCTGTGAAGGCTTTGCTGCGCGGGCGGCTCTCTCTTGAGGTGCTTGATGGCGCAGCGCTTTTGGTATGTCTTGCGCGAAGGGATTTTCGCGCTCTTGCTTCCATTACTTTCTTTTTTTCCCTTGGTGAGTATCTTTCGGACTGGACACGCCGTAAGTCACGCTCAGGCCTTGCTGAAAGTTTGGCCCTTAATATTGATAAAGTGTGGGTGAGTGCGGACGGCCTTGAGCGGCAGGTGCTTCTTTCGACAGTCAAGCCGGGCGATATTGTTGTGGTGCGTGCGGGCAGCCTTATTCCTGTGGACGGGCGGGTGCATTCCTCCGAGGGGATGGTGAATCAGGCTTCCATGACGGGCGAGAGCGCTCCTGTTCATAAAAGGAAGGATGACTCGGTGTATGCCGGCACCATTCTTGAGGAAGGAGAGCTTTTAGTTGAGACTACGCATGTAGGGAATAACACGCGCATTACCGCCATTGTGCGTTCCATAGAGGAATCAGACACGGTTAAGGCAGCCATTCAGGGAAAGTATGAGAAGATTGCCGATGCTATTGTGCCGTATAACTTTCTTTTGAGCGGCCTTGTCTATGCCTTGACAAGAGATACCTTGCGGGCAGGTTCGGTATTGCTGGTGGATTATTCCTGTGCCATTCGGCTGGCTACCCCTCTGACGATATTTACAGCCATGCGGGAAGCCGCGGACAAGGGTGTGCTTATCAAGGGAGGAAAATTTTTGGAGGCTGTGGCCGAGGCTGATGTTGCTGTTTTTGATAAAACGGGTACCCTCACTCGTGCAACGCCTACCCTTGCTGGGGTTGTTTCTTTTGGAAAATATGAGCGTAAGACCTTATTGCGGCTTGCTGCCTGCCTTGAGGAGCATTTCCCTCACCCCGTTGGACAGGCCGTTGTGCGGGCTGCGGAACTGGAAAACTTGCAGCACAGAGAAGAGCATGCTCAGGTTGAATTTGTTGTGGCGCACGGGATTGCCTCGCGCTGGAACGCGCAGCGGGTTCTCATCGGGAGTGCTCACTTTGTTTGTGAAGACGGGGGCATTCCTCTTACTGAGGAACAGTCGACTCTCATAGAAAAAGAAGCAGCGCTGGGGCGTTCTGTTCTCTATCTTTCCATTGGCAATGAATTGGCGGGCATATTGCTTATTGAAGATCTGTTGCGAGAGGATGCGGCAAGTATTGTAGCGGCCCTTCGTGCGGACGGTATAAAGCGAATTATCATGCTGACGGGCGATAGTGAGCATACCGCAAAAAGTATTGCGCGGCAGGTGGGCATTACCGAATATAGAGCGGGACTTTTACCGGAAGACAAGGCGGCCTTTATCCGCTCTCTCAAGCGGCAGGGGCACACCGTTATGATGATTGGGGACGGCATCAACGATTCGCCGGCCTTGTCTGAAGCGAACATTGGCATCGCTATGAGTAGTGGGGCCGATATGGCCTGTGAAATAGCTGATATGGTCTTGATCAACAGCGAGCTTTCCGGGTTGTTATTGTCGCGTATGCTTGCAAGGGAAGCTCTCAAGCGAATTCGCCGTAATTTTTATTTGTCACTAGCCTGGAATAGCCTGTTTCTTGTCGGTGGTCTTTTTGGGGTATTGCAGGCGGGGCTTTCCGCTTTCCTGCACAACGCAACTACCTCTGCCCTTGCGGTGCGGAGTGTGCGGCCACTTTTGCCGGCGACCCTGGAAATAGGAAATGCCGATTCGGTTTGATGCGATACCTATTTTGGGTGAGGTTTCGCCTCACAGTGCCTATACCTCTAGCCTCAAACTACACCCGGCAAAGGGGAGCGACCTCCCTTTGCTCCTTTGTAAACACTTATTATAGTAGGGCGATCTAACATGATAGCAAGTTTTTTTGAAGGGCGTGTACGTTTGCGCGCAAACGCTTTAAAAAAAGTAGAGATAGTTGGTAAGGTAGTAAATTTATTGCAGAATAAAGATGGCATTGTGCGTTGTAATTCTAATCTTCGCACCGGAAGCCTTGTGGTGGAGTATGATCCGCAAAAGATTTCACACGAAGACCTCACCCTTGCCGCCGAATTTTTGCGTCCCCTTTTGGAAGAGCCTGCCAAGTCCACGCCAGCCAAATCCTGCTACTTGCGTAAGCTTATTTCTCCCAAAGGTGAGATGTATATGATGGGCGCCAGTGCTGTTGGAACCCTTGGCGGCCTTATTGTCACAAGGCGTTTGCATATGATCGCAGGGAGTGTATTTTTTCTTTGTGCTGCATATCATGCCTATAGGCGTGTCGTTCGGTAGGGGCTGTTAAGCATTTTATTATAGCCCCTTACTTTATACAAATTGAGGCCATTGCATAATGGCCTGAAAATGGGATAATTGCGTCAAAACTTTACCCGGAACCAGAAAGTAAAAAAAAGATATGCCCTTTTAACATGCTTTTAAAGCCCAAGCAGGCTTTAAAAGAAAGGCACGCTGCGCTGTTCGCTTGCGGGCACCTGCTGCGCAGTTGCCAGAGGCCATTTAACAATGGCCTCTGTTATGGCTATGTTGTTGAAAGATCGTCAAGGATGATTTGCGCCGCCCGGCGTGGTGCGCCGGGTTCACCTAGGTGTTGCCGTATTTCAGCCAGTTCTTCTCGAATGCGAATAAGGGGAGATGCTGGTTTTTTTTGGTCGTTGCGCATGCTATTGTTGTGATAGTCTGCTGTGATGTCATGGGCTATGGCATTGTTGCTGTGGCAATGGGTGCTGGTGTTGCCGGAAAGAGCCAGTGGGGCATCGGGTTGTAGCCAGGCGAGGGCGGCCCTTGCCAGCGGGGCGGCGTTGCAGGCGTTTTGCAGCAGTTCGGGGAAGATTTCGCGACGTAAAATAAGGTTGGTGAGGCTGGCATAAGGAACTTTCACCAGGAGCTTCCCAAGGGCAAAGGAGATGGGTGACATTTTGTATGTCACAAGGGTTGGCGTTCCTGTTATGGCGGTTTCAAGGGTAGCGGTGCCGGAGGCGGCAATAATCATTTCGCATTGGCGCATGAAAACCCAGCGATTGTCCGGGGGAATAAATTCCACGGGAACGTCTTCGGGCCAATGGGCGCGTAAAAAGCTTTCAGTCATATTGGGAGCGCGCACGCAGCGAAACCGGGTTTTGGGGAGGTGTTGCAGAATAATTCTGGCGGCACCGCCAAATTCCGGTAGGAGCGACGTTATTTCCCGCTTGCGACTTCCGGGCAGCAGGCCAATGGTTCCTGGTTCAGGCTGGATGTGGGCAAGGGAAGGGTAATCTACAAGGTCGACGAGGGGATTACCTACATAATCAATATCCATGCCGAATTTTTTATAAAAATCCACCTCAAAGGGCAGAATGGAGATGAGCTTGCGCACATGGTTGCGAATAAAATGAGCGCGTCCCTGTCTCCAAGCCCATATTTTAGGGCTGATATAATAATAGACAGGGATATTAAGGGAGCGTGCGGCTGCAATAACGCGAAAGTGGAAATCTGGCGCATCAATGACAACAACGGCTTGCGGGCGAACGCGGGCCATGGTTTGCTTGATATTGCGGAGCATTGTCAATATGCGCGGTAAATGCCCGAGTACCTCAGTAAAACCCATGACAGACAGGTCTTCTGTACGGAAAAGAGCTTCAAGGCCAGCAGCGCGGAGTTGGCTTCCACCCATACCAAGATAGTGCAGGTCTGGGCGTAGTTCTTGAAGCGCCCGCAATAGTAAAGCGCCGTGCATATCGCCGGAAAGTTCGCCGGCGCTAATCCAAAGAGCAGTCACGGGTAGTTATTCCTTTTGCAGTGTATTTAGCCAGAGGGCGCTGCCCTCTGGACTCCCGGCAGGGACTGTAAAGAGGGCTGCACTGGTTGTCAGCCAGCAGTACTTTTTCTACATAACAGGTATGCCTTTTGGCAATGCGTGTCACACCTGCACCCGGCATTGGGGGGCTTTTTGTAAATTTCTCGTCATCACGTCAGCTTATGCAAAGTTGTGTTTGCTTGCATGCATTTGTTGTGTAGATGCAGATGTCTGTTGTGTAATGAACTCTCTTCAAGTAAATTAAAAAGTTTAGGGGAAAAGGGGGTGGGGGTACGGGGGCGGGGGAAAAACACCTTTTTCAAAAGGGGTTTTTTCCCCGCCCCCGATTATCTCCAGACTCTCCTCTTCCCCTTCCCTCTATTCCCCCTTCCCTCTATTCTTCCGAGTCACCCTTGGGGGGGAATTCTCTGAAGATATATTCGCGGAGGGCTTGGGGCCACGGGCGGGGGGTGATATCTGTGGCGTGGGTGAGGCACTTTGTATCCAGCACGGAGTAGGTGGGGCGTATTGCCCGCTGTGGGTAAGCGGAAGAGGGGATTGCGTTGACGGTGCATTCCAGTTGTGCGAGGAGCACGGCCTCTGCTGCCAGCTCGCACCAGCTCGCCTGACCTGAGTTGACAACATGAAAGATGCCGGAGGCGTTGGCTTCCACCAGTTTGAGAATGTATTGCGCAAGATCAATGGTGTATGTGGGTGAGCCTATTTGATCGTGAATAATGTTGAGAGGCTTTTTTTCTGTACAGCGGGAGAGTATGGTGCGGACGAAATTGCCCCGGCCTGGGCCGAAAAGCCAGGCGGTGCGTACTATGCAGGTCTCTTTTAAGTCGAGGGAGAGAATGACTTCTTCTCCGGCAAGTTTGGTTTTTCCGTAGACGGAGAGAGGATCTGGCGTGGCATCTGTGGGGTAGGGCGATTTTTTGCGACCGCTGAAGACAAAATCGGTACTGAGATGAACGAGCTTGCAGGGTCGGGTGCGCAAGAGCCTGCCTATAATGGCGGGGGCTGTTCTGTTAAGTAGGGTTGCGCCGTCTTCGTCGTCTTCTGCCGCATCCACTTGAGTGTAGGCCACGGTATTGAAAACACAGTGTGGCTCAAAGGTGTCCAGTACGGAGGCCAGCCGGGCTGAAGCATCGGGCGCAACGAAATCTACATCGGCGCGTGTGGTTGTTTTTACTTCCCAGTGGGCGTTGCGTAATACCTCGGTGAGGGCTTGGCCCACAAGGCCAGTTTGACCACCAAGTACCAGAGCTTTCATAGCTTTTCTCCGTACCATTGCCGCATGAATGCAAGGTATGCTCCGGATGTGACATCGTTTACCCAGGCTGTGTGCGTTGCATACCAGTCCAGGGTTTCTCTCAGGCCTTGCTCAAAGGTGCGCGTGGGTGCAAAGCCGAGCTCGCGGGCTGCCAAGGCAAAGTTCATGGCATAGCGCTTGTCGTGCCCTGGCCTGTCTGTTACAAAGGAAATGAGTGATTCCGGCTGGTTGCAATAGGCGAGAATAGCTTTTACCACAGTAAGATTGTCACGTTCGGCATCGCCGCCAAGATTGTATATTGCGCCGGGTTTGCCTTTTTGCAGGGCAAGGAGCACGCCCTGGCAGTGGTCATCCACATGAATCCAGTCACGCACATTGCAGCCGTCGCCGTAGACAGGAAGGGCCTCTCCGCGTGCGGCGCGGGTGTACATGAGCGGGATGAGTTTTTCGGGAAACTGATAGGGGCCGTAGTTATTGGAACAGCGGGTGATAATGACGGGGTAGTTGTATGTTTCATACCAGGCACGACAGAGAAGGTCTGCAGACGCCTTGGAGGCGGAATATGGACTGTTTGGGGCAAGGGGGGTTTGCTCTGTGAACTTTCCGTCAGGGCCGAGGGCGCCGTAAACCTCGTCGGTGGAAACATGGACAAAATGCTGGATACCGGCTTCTTTTGCCACAGTGAGAAGCGTTTGCGTTCCAATAATGTTGGTGGCAAGAAAAGGGGTGGGATCAATAATGGAGCGATCCACATGCGTTTCTGCAGCAAAGTTGATAATGGCTTCAATGCGGTGCTTTTTGATAATACGGGCCATGCTTTCTTTGTCGGCTATATCAGCATGTTCAAAGGCATAGCGGTCTGGGTAGTCTTGGGCAATGGAGGCCAGATTGGCAAGGTTACCCGCGTAGGTGAGCTTGTCTACATTGCAGACGCTCATTGCAGACTGAGTGAGTAAAAGTCGAATGAAGTTACTGCCGATAAATCCGCAGCCCCCTGTAACCAGCGTACGCATGAAGCACTCCGTAAAAAATACTATAGTTTTTTATGCCGTAGCCTCTATATAAAACAAAGACAAGAAAGGTCAAATGGAAAAGCAGGGCGAGCGCATCTTCACCCTTTAAGCAAGGCCACTTCCTCTGGGGAAAGGGGACGGCATTCTCCTGGGGGGAGAGCGCCAAGCTGTATGCCGCCCACGCTCGTGCGGCGCAGGCTGAGGATGGTCAGGTGCAGGTCGCGGCACATGCGGCGAATCTGCCGGTTTATGCCCTGGTGCAGTGTCAGGAACAGAATATGTGGGTCTGCCTCTGACAGACTGGCTTCAACGGGGGCAAGTTTTTCACCTTCGCTGAGGGTCATGCCCTTGCGCATGGCCTGCATCATACCTTTGGTAGGAATTTCTCGCAGGTGTACTTCGTAACATTTGGGCAGGTGATAGCGGGGGTGGGTGAGGCGGTGGGTGAGGTCGCCGTCATCGGTGAGTAGCAGCAGGCCTTCCGAAAAATAATCGAGCCGCCCAACAGGGTAAAGACGCTTTGCCTTGAAGGAGGCCGGCAGAATGTCGAGCACGGTTGGCCTGCCTTCGGGATCATAGGCAGTACTGACGACCTGTATGGGCTTGTGGAGTAAAAGATAGGTATAGGAGGCATTATCCGGCTGGGTGAGGGGGGTGCCGTTTACGGTAATGGCATCCTGCTCGGGGTCTACCTGCAATCCCATTTCTGTGACGAGTTTGCCGTTGACACAGACCAGACCATCGGCAATCAGTTCGTCGGCTTTTCTTCTGGAGCAAAGGCCGGCGGCTGCAAGGGCTTTGTTCAAGCGCATGAAGTTTCCTGTGATATTTTTGATTATAGCTGAATTACCTTGTCGGCAAGCTGCATGCTTGTCACAATATCCAGCATGTTTGTGGTACTGCCCACAGCCTTTGCTTCTGTCAGGCCGTAATGTTCAAGGCAGGCACCGCATGCCCATATGGGTATGCCCTGCTTTTCCAGGCGTTGCAAGCCGGCAAGGGCGGGGCTGTCTTGCGTGGTTAGGCGTACTCCACTGTTGATGAAGATAAGGCGCCAGAGATCTGTACCCATTTCCGGGAGGGTGGCGAGAAAGGTTGTCATAAGCCGGGTTCCAAGGGTATCATCCCCTGTGCCAAGGGTTGTGGATGTAACGCAGACAAGAACTTTTTGCGAATGTTCGGAGTCGCTTGCGGGAGTGGGCTGGGGTGTGTGCTCGCACTGGGCTGCGAGGAGCCACACTCCTTCTTGCTGTTGTTCTTGCACTGCATAACCCTGGCTTTTAAGAAAACGGGTAACATTTTCGCATGCTGCGGGGTTATCCACAAGAATATCAAATGTTGCCGGGCGGACATGTTTTTCGAGAAATCTGCGTGTGGCAAGAACAGGTTCCGGGCAGACAAGCTTACAAAAGTCAAGAGGGCGTTGCATTATAATATTCTCCTTGCGTGTGTGGCGTGGCGCGGGTATGCTTGGGAATGTAATATGAACGATAAGGGGTACATCTCTCTTTATGTCTACCACTCTTGAACAGGCAACGCAACGGGGCACAAAGTACAGTATTGTTTTGTTGCGGCGGTGTCTTACGTATTTCACTCCATATAAACTGCGAATAGCGCTTGCTGTGGGCGCTATGGTTCTTGCCGGATTATGCGATGCCGGGACAGCCTGGCTGGTAAAGCCTGCTCTTGACGAGATTTTTATCAATAAAGATGAAACTGCACTTCTTCTCGTTCCTTTGGTTTTTATTGGCCTGACAGCGGTGAACGCTGCAGGGCGCTTGTTGCAGAATTATACCATGCACTATTGCGCTCTGAAGGTGCTTGAGCGTCTGCGGGATGAGCTGTACAGCAAGATCATTTTTTTGCCCATGCGGTATTTTGAAGGCACGCAAGTGGGTATGCTTATGTCACGCATTATTAATGATGTTGTGGCCATACGTTCCAGTATGCCAGCCGTTATTATGATGATTCGGCAGGTTATTACCCTTATTAGTCTTATGGCGGTGGTTTTTTATAGAGATGCCGAGCTTGCGGGCTGGGCCGTTATTGTACTGCCCCTTGCATTTTTTCCTTTTATCTATTTTGGCAGGCGCTTACGGAAACTAAGCCGGAAAAATCAGGCAAAGCTGGGGGATGTTTCCACGCTCTTGCAGGAAGTTTTGAGCGGCATTCGGGTGGTCAAGGCTTTTGGTACGGAAAATGGCGAGCGGATTCGTTTTGACAAGGAAAATCGTCGTCTGTTGAGTATAGCCCTTAAGCAAAGCCTTGCCGGAGACTTATCGTCATCTACCATGGAGCTGGTGGGCGCTCTTGGCATTGGTCTTGTTATCTGGTTTGGCGGTATGCAGGTTATTAAAGGCACTGCAACACCGGGAACCTTTTTCTCCTTTGTGGCGGCGCTCATTATGATGTATGAGCCGATAAAGAAAATGACAAGTGCAAACAATGATTTGCAGAAAGCGCTTGCGGGTGCGGAACGTGTTTTTGATATTATTGATGACCCCCTGCTCCAGGTGGAAGCAGGAGGAAGCCAGGAATTTTCTCCGCCCTTTCAGAGCCTTGTTTTTGATAATGTTTCCTTTACCTATGCGGATGGCACAACGGCTCTCATTGGGGTTTCCTTTGCTGTTGCGGCTGGTGAGAGAGTTGCCATTGTCGGGCCGTCTGGCGCGGGTAAAACAACCTTTGTCAATTTGATTCCACGTTTTTATGACCCTGGTGTGGGAAAAATTCTCATCAATGGAATCGAGAGCTCGGAATATACGCTGGCCTCGTTGCGGCGCAGTATTTCTCTCGTTTCACAAGACAGCTTTTTGTTCAACTTAACAGTGCGGGAAAACATCGCTTACGGTTTTGCCGATGTGGAGGAAGAGCAGATTGTCGCTGCGGCCAAGGCGGCTTTTGCTCACGACTTCATAGTAAAGATGCCACAAGGGTATGATACCATTGTGGGAGAGCGGGGTGTGAAGCTCTCCGGTGGGCAGAAGCAGCGCCTGACTATTGCCAGGGCTCTGGTGAAGAATGCGCCCCTTTTGATACTGGATGAAGCCACCAGCGCTCTTGATTCAGAGTCGGAGCAGATAGTACAAGAAGCCATTGAGAACTTGATGCGGAACCGAACCAGCATTGTCATTGCCCACCGCCTCTCCACTATTATTGGAGCAGACCGCATTCTGGTTATGGAAAAAGGGCAGCTTGTGGCGCAAGGCAGGCATGATGAGCTTCTTCAGACCAGTGCCCTCTATGCCAAATTGTATACTATGCAGTTTCATGGCAATGAGTAGGTAATTCACAGCTGAACTGCTCTGGCGGATACACCGGCAGAGCCCCCTGCTTGTCGTTTTCTTGGCATTTTGCACAGTCGATAAATACAACATTTCAAAGTTAGAACTTATCCATAAATAAGGAGAGCGTGTGGCAAGAGCAAGGAAAATGGTTTTTTTGCGGAGGGAGTGGACTCTTATGTCCTCGACCCAGAGCAAAAAAGGCATTTGACGCAGCGATTGACCGCGAACATCCTTATTTATGGATAAGTTCTTAGTATGCTCTCGTTACGGGAAAATAGTATGTTTCTATCTCCAAAATTTGTTTCTTGGGTTGTTCCTCCCTTATATAAGCTATGGTGCAAGACATTACGCTATACTGAGGTGGGGCGTGAAGCTTTTGAGCAGGTTGCGAAAGACAACCCCATTGTGGTTTGCCTGTGGCATGGAGAATTATTTCCGCTTTTATACACAAGGCGCACTTTGAATATGGGCGTTATTGTCAGCCAAAGCAAGGATGGTGAATATATTACGCAGGTATTGCAGGCCTGTGGATTTAAAACACCACGGGGATCCAGTTCACGAGGGGGGGCAACAGCTCTGTTGCAGGCCGTAAAATTGATGCGAGATGAAAAAACCTCCATTTGCGTTACTGTGGACGGGCCGCGTGGGCCACGGCACAAGGTAAAGGACGGGGCTATTTTTCTGGCAAAACAGGCAGAGGCCTTCATTGTTCCTGTGCGCGTTCACATGGAGCGGGCCAAAATCTTTCACCGTTCCTGGGATAAATTTCAATTGCCATTGCCTTTCAGTCGCCTCACTATCTACTACGGAGAGGCGTATTCCCTTGCTGATAATGTTTTGGAGGGAGAAAACATAAAGAGCGCCTGTGCAACATTGGGGGAGCGGTTGAGTACGATATAAAAGTGTATAGTTTCACTACGAAATTTCTGTTTGCACATGTAACGTCGTTATTTGGAATATTATGAAATATACATTGCTTCGGTGGCTTATTGCTGTTCCTAAGAAAATATCACTAGCTGCAACAGCGCAGGTAGCAATTTTTGCAGGAACACTTTTTTGGTATGGCGCAATACGAAGACGCCGTATGGCCATAGAAGCTGTGATGCATCACCTTGGCCTGTCGCGGGAGGAGGCGCTCCCCATTGCTCGGCAGAGCTTTATAGAGAACATGTATTCCTTTTTGGAACTTTTTCATTTGGATGAGTTTTCTTCAAACGTCTCTCGTGTTGAGATAAAGAATAAAAAATTATTGCAACAAATGGAAAATGAAGAGCATCCCATTGTTGTAGGAACAGCACATATTGGCTCCTGGGAATTTATGGCGGCTCTGTCTTCTCAAGTTTTGCCCAAAAGAAAGAGCATGGCCGTTGTACGTACGCAAAAAGATGAAGCGGTTAACCGTATTATTTTTGACTTGCGTGGTGCGAGAGGAATGCAGATTATCGGGCATCGGCAGGCAAGCACTCTGGTTTTGCAGGGATTGCGCGATCATGGGTTGGTGGGCTTTCTTGTTGATCATAATTGTAGCCGCAAAGAGGCTGTTTTTCTTCCCTTTCTTGCGGATATCGCTGCTGTGAACAGTGGCCCCGCCCTTCTTGCTTTGCGTGCCAAGGCGGCGGTATACCCTGCCTTTTTGTTGCGAAATGGCAAGGGGGGGTATATTCTGGAAATGGGAGAGCCATTGTACACGCATACCCTTGAAGGTTCCATTGCAGAGCGGGTTGCTGTTATCGCACGTTTCTATACAGATGCTGTTGCTGATATTGTGAAACGCTATCCAAGCCAATGGTTTTGGATGCATAATCGCTGGAAAACACGTCCTTAGTCTTTTGTGTCATTGCTGTAATTACCATTCAACATAGCTTAAGCGTGAGATGTTTATGTCAACCTTTTCTTACCCAGTACGCTCAGAAGTTCAAAGTTTTGATCCCTATACGCCAGGGCTTTGTATTGAAGAAATACAGGAGCGCTTTAATCTTTCCGTTGTCGTTAAGATGGCGAGTAACGAGAATCCTCTAGGGGTTTCGCCGCAGGTGCAGCGGGTTATTGCCAATCATGCCGACAGGGTTTTTCGCTATGCCCAGTCTGACATGCCAAATCTGATGAAGGCGCTCTCGGAGTTTCATGGGATAGCGCCGGGGCATTTTGTCGCGGGGAATGGTTCGGATGAGCTCATTGACCTGCTGATACGGGTTTGTCCCAGCCCCGGCGTTCATAACGTGGTTACTTCAAAGCCGGCCTTTAGCATGTATGGTTTGCAATGCAGGCTGTGCGGAGTTGAGCATCGTGAGGTGCCGCTCAAAGAAGATTTTTCCTTTGATTGGCAGCGGTTGCGTGCGGCTGTGGATGCACATACCGCCATGCTCTTTCTTACCACTCCCGATAACCCGTCAGGATATTGCCCGCCTGCTTCTGATGTGGCGGATTTTGTGCGTTCTCTGCCGTCGACCTGTCTTGTGGTAGTAGATGAAGCATATACTCATTTTGTAGACGATGAGGCTATGCAATCACTCTTGGCACGCCGAGAAGAATTCCCCAACGTGGTTTTTCTGCGTACCTTTTCCAAGTGTTTTGGTTTGGCTGGGCTGCGTCTTGGTTATGGTGTTATGCCTGTGGAATTGGCCAATATTCTTAAGAGTGTGCGTTCGCCCTTTTCGGTGAACCTTTTGGCGGAGGAGGCTGGTATTGCCGCTCTTGCTGATGTGACTTTTCATAAAGCAACACTTGATGTGGTGCGATCCGGGCGGGCCTTTCTTTTTTCTGGAATGCAGCAAATGGGATGCAGGGTGTACCCTTCGCAGGCAAATTTTCTTATGTTCAGTCTTCCCAAGAGCTGTTCTTTGAGTGCGAGGCGTGTTTTTGAGCTACTTCTGGAGAAAGGTGTGATTATTCGCCCTTTGTCTAGCTACACCTTGCCTGATCATTTACGGGTGAGTGTAGGAACCATGGCTGAGAATACTCTTTTTCTTACCATGTTGCAGGGGGTATTGGCGTGAGTTTAGCTGCATCTATGGAAGCAACATTTATTGTAGCGATTGATGGGCCGGCCGGTGTGGGCAAAAGCACTCTCGCTCGCAGAATAGCGCATGCCCTTGATATTGCGTATCTTGATACTGGGGCCATGTTTCGCACCATAGCCCTTGGTTTTGAAGATACCAGTGAAGATATCGCACCAGGCGAGTTGCAAGAACGTCTTGCTGCTTTCCGTTTTTCTTTGCAGGGTGCGGGAAACAACACAATATTGCTGTGCAATAGTCGCGCTGTCGGGCAGGAGGTGCGTACCGAAAAAGCGGGTATGCTGGCTGCGCGGGTGGCAACGTGGCCTTTGGTGCGTACGTATTTAAAAGCAGTGCAGCAAGATCTTGGAACGCGTTTTTCACTGGTTGTTGAGGGCCGTGATACAGGAACGGTTATTTTCCCCGCCGCCCGTT
Organism: Desulfovibrio sp.; assembly: GCA_031546885.1. Lineage (GTDB taxonomy): Bacteria > Desulfobacterota > Desulfovibrionia > Desulfovibrionales > Desulfovibrionaceae > Frigididesulfovibrio. The sequence continues at coordinate 8,602 of JAVBJS010000168.1, read as the reverse complement.
GTAAAATTTTTCTGGATGCAAGCCCGGAAATACGGGCACACAGACGTTTTTTGCAGTTGCAGGCGGCGGGTGAAAGTCCAAACCTCGCCACGCTGACAGAGCAGATTGTCGCCCGAGATGCGCAGGATAGAACCCGAAGTATCGCCCCCTTGATCCCGGCTGAAGATGCACATATCATTGATACCTCAGACAAGGATATTAATGCGGTGTTTAACGCTATTATGGAAATAGTGAGAGTGGGGCGAGAGTAAGGATTAAGAACTTATCCATAAATAAGGAGAGCGTGTGGCAAGAGCAAGGAAAATGGTTTTTTTGCGGAGGGAGTGGACCCTTATGTCCTCGACCCAGAGCAAAAAAGGCATTTGACGCAGTTATTGACCGCGAACATCCTTATTTATGGATAAGTTCTAAGAGATACCGGGGGAGGGGTTTCATCCCTCCCCAAAATTGTTATATGAATAAATCAAGCGTTTTCTTGGGATTTGTTGATACTAAGAGGATTTTTGTTCTCTGCCAAGAAAGAAGTATTTTTTATGACGAGAGTGTACTTTTCCGTACCTGACTGGAATAAAAAAATCTTTCTGACGTAAACAGAGGGTAAAACGACCGTAGTATTGGCAGGGCCTGGTTGTGATGACGTGGAGATACCTATGCAGCCTTTCCTTCCTGTTCCCGGCGTGACTGTGAACCTTGACTGCATTGCCCGCAATTTTTCTATTCTTGCAGCCAGGGCGGGCCAGGATGTTCAGGCGGGCGCGACGGATAGACGTACCATTTCAGGGTATGCCTGGCCGGAAATACTGCCCCGAATTTTTCCCGTTGTTAAGGCAGATGCTTACGGGCATGGCCATGTTGCTGTGGGAAAAACGTTGCTGCGGGCGGGTGCTGCTGTGCTCTGCTCCAGCACCATTGCGGAGTCTATGGAACTGCGAGAGGCGTTGCGGGAATTTCCGGGAGGAGAAGATGTTGCCATTCTTGCGCTGTTAGGAGCCTTTTCCACTGAGGAAGCGGCGGCAGCGGCACAGGCTCGTATTGTCCCGGTTGTCCATTGTTTTGAGCAACTTGCTATAATCAAAGCTGCCGCGTCCCGTCCTGCTTTGATCGCTATCAAGTGTAACAGCGGCATGAATCGGTTGGGCTTTTCGTGGGAGGAATTTCCCGCTCTTCTTGAAGCTCTTAAGGCCCTTGAGGGCGTGAAGCCGGCGCTCTTGCTTTCGCATCTTGCAACGGCGGATGTGGTGGATGATCGGGGTGTTATGCGGGAGCAGGCAAAGTTGTTTGCCAGAATGGCGGACGCAATGCGGCAAATATGGCCTCAACTGCCTGTTTCCCTGGGAAATTCCGCCGGTACCCTTTTGTATGAAGAGATTGCGGACATTATCGGCGTGCATAGTTGCCGTCCGGGCCTTGCCTTGTATGGTTGCAACCCCTTTGCTGGAACAATTTTTGCGGACAGAGGAGCGGAGCTCGTTCCCGCTATGCAGGTAGCTGCCACGATTATTGGTGTGCGGGAAGTGAAGCAGGGGTGTGGCCTTGGCTATGGGCACGATTTTATTGCCCCGCAGGATATGCGGGTGGGCGTTATTGCCGCAGGTTATGCGGATGGTGTGAGCCGGGGGCTCTCTGGCAAAGGGGAGGTCTGCATTGCCGGGCGGCGTGCTTTGGTGCTTGGGCGTGTTTCCATGCAAATGACAGCCGTGGAGCTGCATAAAAATAGCGCTGCCGTAGTGGGTGATTTGGCTTGGATTGTTGGAGGAGAAGGCGCTGGCGCGATAACTGTTGAGGATGTGGCGCGTGTTTGGGGCACCATTTCTTATGAGGTGCTGTGCCTGCTGGGTAAAGGAAAAAGGGCGCATTTTTCAAGTTCTCATTCCATGTAAATTTCTGAGGCAGCTTCACCTTGAAATTGCTCTCAAGAGACAAATATGATTTCCGCGCTATGTGTTGCTATTGTTGTGTAATTTCAAAATATTATCTGTAAATTATTTCATGAATCGCGAAGCGTAAAAAAAGTATTTTCAATTTTAAAATGCTCTACTATGCTCTAGGAGCCCTCCCATGCGTATCGTATCCATTGTCGGATTTAAGAAATCAGGTAAAACGACGTTGACAGGTCTTGTGGCCGATGCTTTGGAGCGGAAAGGACAGCGCGTTGGTATTATTAAACATTCTCATCACGCCCTTGATAAGCAAAATACTGATACTTTTTGGCTGATGCGCCCGGGGCGCGTGGTTGCGGGGTGCTGCCCGGATGAAGCTGCGGTGTTCTGGTCGCAACCCGTTGCCGCGCAGAATTTAGCTTCTCTCATGGATGTAGATGTGGTGCTGGTGGAAGGCGGCAAAACAAGTGGAATCTGGCCTCGTATCTTGTGCCTCAAGGAAGCAGGAGAAGCTCCGCTTTTAGCCGCCCCCGGTGGGGAAATACTTGGTTGTAAGCCTCTGCCTTCAGCAATGGCTGGAGAGACAGCCGACTCTGGGCACCTTGCCCTGGCAACGGTTGGAGCGGCTCCACAAGTACCCTATGGCCCGCATTACGCAGAACTTTCGCCTGAAACGGCAGAGGCGTTGGCGGAGCATATTTTGCGGCATGGGGCTATTTTGGGTGATGGTGCGAACCATCAGAAACCGGCAGTGCTGGTATCTTATCAAGCTCCCTCATCTGCCTTGGTACGGCATTCAGACTCTCTCTGCTCGGCGCCGCATCAGGTTGTTTCTTCAGAAAAGGGCTCTTGTGGGATGTCTGCACCGGCTCAACCGGCTGTGGTGGGATGTGTTTGCTCTGATCCGGCAGGGCCACAGGGAAAAGGCCCGCTCTGCCCATGCGAAAAAATGCGTCCGACAGGTGGGGTAAGCGTGAGTGTGGGGGGGGCTTCTCTTGAAATGCACGCTTTTGTTGAAAAGATTGTTGCAGGAACCATTACCGGAATGTTGCGTGAGTTGAAGGGGTATGATGCGGATAAAGAGATTGTTATTCGTCTTTCTCCGCGTTTTTGAGGCCCTTGGGTGGGTGCCATGTAGCGTGCTGTTTTCTTGATATTTTGTAGATAGTGTCGTCAAATAGGTTTTTTTTGCCCTCTGCCAGCGTCAGAAAAATTTTTTATTCCGGTCGAGTACCAAAGAGTACACTTCCTTCATAAAAAATGTTTCTTCCTTGGCAGAGAACAAAATATCTGCATTTGACGACACTATCTAGGAAAGATACGTACATTATTCTAAAATTAAACTATGACAGGATGATTAGATGAAATCATTGGAAATAACTTCTCAAAACGGATGGGAAGTGTATACAGATCCGCGTGAAATAAAGGATATGAATGCGCTGGCAGCGCGGTATGTTGATTTTCTTTCTCGTTGCAAGACAGAGCGGGAAGTCATAGCGTATGTGCAGGATCGTCTTGCTCGCGCCGGATTTCGCCAAGGTTTGGGTAAAGATTTTTTTTCGGTAGATCTTAATGGCAAGGCGTTGTTTATAGCACGGCGCGGGCGGGCGCCCCTTGAGCAGGGTATGCGACTCATTTGCGCCCATGCAGACTCCCCTCGTTTGGATCTCAAGCAGCGCCCCCTTCAGGAGCAGTGCAATGTGGGACAGGCAAAAACGCATTATTATGGTGGTATTCGCAAGTACCAATGGCTTGCCCGCCCTCTGGCTTTGCACGGGGTGATTATTCGTGAAAATGGTGATAAAATCTCAGTGGTTATTGGTGAAGAGCTTACAGACCCTGTTTTTACCATAGCGGATCTTTTACCGCACCTTGCCGCAAGCCAGGCAGACAAGCCCCTTGCCAAGGCTTTTGAAGGGGAAAAGCTGAACATTATTTTGGGGCATGTCCCCATTACCGAGGCCCTATCTGCAAGTACAGCCAAAAGTATGAAGGGTGCGGAAAAGTCTGTAAAGAGTGCAAAGGACAAGGTTGCAGCCAAGACGGTGGAACCTAAAGATACGGTGAAGGCGCATATTCTTGCTCTTTTGCATAAGCGGTATGGGATTCGGGAGGAGGATTTGTACTCTGCCGAATTGCAGGTGGTGCCAGCCGGGCCAGCTCGATATGTGGGACTTGATGAAGGCCTCATTGGCGGGTATGGTCAGGATGACAGGATAAATGTATTTACTGCCCTTGAAGCTTTCTTGTCCAACGCCAAGAAGCAGCCAGCCCACACTCAGTGCATTGTGCTGTGGGATAAAGAAGAGATTGGCTCAGAAGGTTCCACCGGGGCAAAGTCACATTTCTTTGAATATTGTGTTCAGGATATGTTGGCGGCCTGGGAGCCAAAAGCGCGTTTTTCTGCTGTTATGCTTGCTACAAAGGCTATTTCTGCGGATGTTCATGCGGCGGTTGACCCGGATTGGCAAGATCTGCATGAAAAAATGAATGCCGCTTATATTGGTCAGGGGCCGTGTTTCTGCAAGTTTACCGGGCACCGTGGAAAGTATGAGGCCAATGATGCTCACCCTGAGTATGTGGCTTGGCTGCGGGAACTTTTGAACAAGAAGGAAATTCCCTGGCAAATGGCAGAGCTTGGAAAGGTAGATGGCGGAGGCGGCGGAACAGTGGCTATGCACCTTGCCGCATATGGCATGAATATCATTGACTGCGGCCCGGCTGTGCTCTCCATGCACAGCCCCTTTGAAATAGCCAGCAAGGTGGATATTTATGCGACGACATTGGCTTTTACAGAGTTTCTTGGAGCCTAGGCCCAAGTGATATAACAATATATTTTGGTGAGGGCTGTGGCGGGTTATTTTGGCTCTGCCTGAAATAATCCGCCAGGGACTGTCGCCTCGGGATCCGGTACTTGTGATATCGGTATTATATCCAAATAGTTATGTATTACATACTACTCGTGCTTGTTGCGCAATCAGATATGTGAGGAGAAAACAATGCCCTTTGTAAATATTAAAGTCACGGGTGGAAGTGAAAGCCCAACTCCAGAGCAGAAGACAGCGCTTATTGAGGGTGTGACAGACCTGCTTGTGCGGGTGCTGAACAAAAATCCTGAAACAACTGTTGTGATTATTGATGAAGTGGAAACAGACAACTGGGGCATTGGGGGCAAGTCTGTTACAGCACGCCGGGCCAGCGCCGCATTATCTAAATAACGACACTATGACTTGGGATGTATTCGTTTCAACGCGGATGCATTTTATAAAAGAGAAAGCATGAGAATTATTGCAGGTGCATATAAAGGACGATCCCTGAAAACAACGACAGGGCCGGGGTTTCGTCCTGCTATGGGAAAGGTGCGTGAAGCTCTTTTTTCCATGCTGGAGGCGCGTGGGATTGTTTGGAGTGAGACGCGGGTTTTGGATCTTTTTGCGGGGAGTGGAAGCCTTGGGTTTGAGGCATTAAGCCGGGGCGCTGCTCATGTGTGTTTTGTGGAGGCAGCCTCGTATGCCACGGGTGTTATTGGCAAGAATGCGGAGATGCTGGAGGTTGAGCCAGAGCGTATAACCATTCGGCAAGAACCTGTGGGAAAGGCCCTCGCACGGCGACCTGTTCTTGGGTATTCACTGGTGTTTATTGATCCTCCTTACCAGTTGCAGGTTTTGGCAAGCGCCCTGCAAGGGCTGGTAAAATACCAGTGGCTTTTGCCGGATGCCGTTGTTAATGCTGAAGTAGAGGCGCATACTCCTTTTGCGCCGGAGAAAGCGCATCCCTCCCTTACCTTTCTTGCCAGCCGTGCATACGGCCAAACACGAGTGATTTTATGGGGAATGAACCAGGTATAGCTGTATATCCAGGTACCTTTGACCCGCTTACCAACGGGCATGTGAGTCTCATCCGACGTGGCTGTGAGATTTTTGATACCGTGGTTGTTGCTGTTGCCAATGATACGCCGAAATCGCCGCTTTTCACCATTGAGGAGCGTGTGGATATGGCGAGGGAAGCTTTTGCTAATAATCCCCAAGTGCAGGTGGAACCTTTTTCGGGTCTTTTGGTCGATTATGTGGATAGGCGCGGAGCTAAGGTTATTTTACGCGGTTTGCGAGCTGTGTCGGATTTTGAGTACGAATTTCAGCTTGCCCTTATGAACCGCAAAATGAAGCGGCATGTTCAGACGCTCTTTCTCATGACAGATTACCAGTGGCTTTATATCAGCTCAACTATAGTCAAGGCTGCCGGACAATTGGGCGGCGATATTAAAGGCTTGGTGCCGGACAACATCTATCGCCGCTTACGTGAGAAGTTTGGCTATCCGTATCCCTTGGCGGAGCAATTAGACACTACCTAGCAGAGGCCATTGCACAATGGCCTCGCAGATAATTAAGAAACGGAAAAAGAGCATTTCATTTTTTAAGTGCTCTCATTGACGGCTACAGGCTACACGAGGGCAGCGCGAATTCGGCACACACCGCATACTTCTGCGGAGGTTGGGTAGCCGCATTCCTTGCAGGGGCTGAGCTGGCTTTCGCTTTTTTCTGCGGCTTGACTGAAGATGGGCCGTCCGCGTTCGAGAAATCCAAGGTAAAAGTCGAGCTTGCGCCCAGGCATGTGGGCTTCCAGGTCTGTCCACATCTTTTTATGAAAGGTAAAGCTTGCGCCTTTGCTGTAGGGGCAGGGGGCATAGTGATTTTCAATGCCGCGCAGAAAGGCGTAGTTGGCTGTTTCAAACTCGGATAACCGCCATAGCGGCTTTACCTTGCGGGCAAAGCCGCCGTTTGTTGTTTCTGCTTCCAGTATGGGGCCCTGGTCGCCAAGGTAGGGGATATCCCAACGCAACATATTGCTGAAAAGCCGTGCTATTTCATCATCAAGGTTATGCCCGGTTGCCAGCACGGAAAATCCCTGCTCAAGAGCTACTTTGTTGAAAAAATGGCGCTTTATTTTTCCGCAGGCGGAGCAGGTGGGACGATTAAGACGCTCTTTTACCTTGGGAATGGCAAGGCCTTCTTTTTCCATTTCCTTGATGATGAGCGGAAAATTGTGCTTTGTGCAAAAGGATTCGACAGCCGTGCGGGCTGCGGCCGATGAGACGGGGATGCCTAGATCTATGTGCAGCCCAGTAACATTATAGCCCTGAAGTGAGAGTTCATAGATGAGACTTAAGGAATCCTTGCCGCCGGAAAGGGCGATGAGAATGGTATCGTCGTGGGTGAAAAGCTTTTGTCTGCGGATGCCTTTTTCAACTTGCCGGGTGAAAAAATCCAGATAGCAGCTCTCGCAAAATCCGGCATGGTGGCTTGGCAGGGCGACAACGGCAGTTGCTTTACAGCGGGTGCATTTCATAGAATCTCCAAAATGAGGGAATAAAGACAGTATCTACTTGTAGTATTGGCTTAAAATGCTGTTTGATCTCAGCCGCTTGAGGTGACGATACGCACGGTAATAACGTCATTGGGGAGTATTTCTCGGTCTTGGGTTAAGAGGCCGCCGTCACGAATGACAATGGCTGTGCCAAGGCGGATATCCAGCCTGTTCAGAAGCTGTAATACCGTTTTTGGGCGGGGCAGGGTAAGGGTTTGTTCCTTTGGCTGCAAACGTACGGTAATAGTAGGGGGAGTGTATGTTGTTTCCATATTTTCTTTGCTGGGTAAGATTGTTGAGAATGTAATTTATTTTTAGGCTCAGCCATGGCTGAGGCGTAGAACGAGCGCAACAAAGGCAGAGACCTAAAAGGCCCCAGAGGCCATTGTATTTCAGAGCTCCACGGCAGATGCACCCGTGCTGAGATAGGGGGTGTGTATGTAAATCTCAGGCTGCCCCCACCACGTTACCTGCTGGGGTGTGATGCCAAGCGCTGCGTAAAAAGGGATTAACGCGCCCTTGTGCCCCCAGAATTCTCCTTGATAGCGCTTTGGAACAAATAACAACAGTGGAGATTGCGGGGTGCCTGGTGAGGCATTCTCCTTAAGTTTTTGCTCAATAAATCGTGCAAGGGCAAGGCCGCGAGCCATGCTGCCCAAGGCAGGGTGTTGTGGCCCGGCGAGAATATTTTCGGTTAGTCCGGCTTCTGGGGCAAGCCCCATACGAATGATGGGCACTTGGCTGTTCCATGCCTGTAAGCAGGCCTCTGCCAAAAAACTTACTGTTGTGTCAAGGGGCCAGGGAAAATATTTTTTGCGTTCCCACATGAGAGCAAGTCTTGTGTTTTTTTGAACAAGGCAAGGGTATAGGCGCAGGCAGGTGGGGTGAAGTGAAATAGCCTTGACTATATCTTCAATATGGTATTCTGTAGCTTCTGGGGGCAGGCTTCCAGGTAGGCCGGGCATCAGTTGAATACCAAGGGCAAGGCCGGCTTCGCGCACCCGGTGGCAGCCCAGTTCCGCGATATCGGCTGTGTACCCGCGCCCGGAGGCGGTGAGAGCGGCATTGGAAAAGCTTTGAATGCCCAGCTCCACAAGAGTTATTCCATTATCGCGTAAAAAATGGAGATTCTCCGGGGTTACACAGTCTGGTCTGGTTGAGCAGCGCGCTTGCGTAAAAAGTCCCAAGGAGCGCCAGCGTGCGGCAAAATCAAGACAGGCTTGCTGGTCTTCACGAGGTAAGGCTGTAAAGGTGCCCCCGTAAAAGGCAAGCTCAAGAGGTGGTGCGTGGCGTTTGGCAAAACTTACGCAATCTTGCTCTGCTTTGGCAAGGGTTGTGTGTATATCTGAAAATTTTTG
>JAVBJS010000128.1:0-42054 GCA_031546885.1 Desulfovibrio sp. | reverse complement strand
TATTCAATATGAGTGGGGGGGTAAGGCTAGTACATTCCGCCCATGCCGCCCATGCCGCCCATGCCGCCGCCACCCATGGCGGGCATGTCTTTTTTGGCTTCAGGCTTTTCAGCAACAGCGCACTCAGTGGTCAGCAGCAAGGAGGCTACCGAGGCTGCGTTTTGCAGAGCAATACGTGTTACTTTCTTGGGGTCGATAACGCCGGCTTTAATCAGATCGCCGTATTCGCCGGTGGCTGCATCAAAGCCAAAGCCGTCTTTACCTTCGCGTACTTTTTCGACAACAATGGAGCCTTCAAAGCCCGCATTGGTGGCGATTTGGCGAAGGGGCTCTTCAATGGCGCGACGCACAAGGTTTACACCAGCAGCTTCATCGTCATCGGCAGGCTTGATTTCTTCAAGGCTCTTGGCAACGCGCAGGTATGCGGTGCCGCCGCCAGGAACAATGCCTTCTTCAACAGCCGCACGAGTTGCATTCAATGCATCTTCCACGCGGTCTTTCTTTTCTTTCATTTCTGTTTCAGTCGCAGCGCCAACATGAATAACGGCTACACCGCCAACAATCTTGGCAAGGCGCTCTTGCAGCTTTTCACGGTCATAATCAGAGGAGGTATCTTCAATTTGAGCACGAATCTGCTTGACGCGAGCCTTGATATCGTCGCCTTTGCCTGCACCATCAACAATGGTGGTGTTGTCCTTGTCAATAACAATACGCTTGGCGGTACCAAGGTCAGCTACGGAAAGGTTTTCCAGCTTGAAGCCCATTTCTTCAGAAACAACAGTGCCGCCGGTGAGCACGGCAATGTCTTGCAGCATAGCCTTTCTGCGGTCGCCAAAGCCAGGAGCTTTCACAGCTACAACCTGCAAAGAACCGCGCAGCTTGTTCAGCACGAGGGTTGCAAGGGCTTCGCCGTCCACGTCTTCAGCAATGATGACAAGGGGACGATTCATTTTTACAATCTGCTCAAGAACAGGAAGCATTTCCTTCATGTTGGAAATCTTCTTCTCGTTAATAAGAAGCAGAGGCTCATCCATTTCGCAGATCATTTTGTCAGGATTTGTGACAAAATAAGGGGAGAGGTAGCCGCGGTCAAACTGCATGCCTTCCACAACCTCAAGGGTTGTTTCAAGGCCTTTGGCTTCTTCAACAGTAATAACGCCTTCTTTGCCAACTTTGCCCATAGCTTCAGCAATAATATTGCCGATGGTGCTGTCAGAGTTAGCGGAAATGGTGCCCACCTGGGCAATTTCTTTCTGGTCGCGAGTAGGCTTTGCAAGGCTGTCCAGCTCAAGGGTAAGACGGGCAACAGCCTTGTCGATACCGCGCTTGATGGACATAGGATTGCGGCCAGCAGCCACAAGCTTTACGCCTTCTTTATAAATAGCCTGAGCAAGAATGGTTGCGGTGGTGGTGCCATCACCTGCAACGTCGCTGGTCTTGGAAGCAACTTCCTTAACCATCTGTGCGCCCATATTTTCAAACTTGTCTTCAAGTTCGATTTCTTTGGCAACGGTTACGCCGTCCTTGGTGATGATGGGGGAGCCGTAAGATTTTTCAATAAGAACGTTACGACCTTTGGGGCCAAGCGTTACTTTAACTGCGTTGGCAAGGGTATCAACACCAATTGCAAGACGTTCACGAGCTTTTGTATCAAAAAGAATTTCTTTGGCAGGCATATGTTTTCCTCCGGAAAAGTATGGGATAATCTTGTATAATAATGACGAAAAACTAGCCGATAACGGCGAGGATATCATCCTCACGCATTACCAGATGGTCAACTCCGTCGAGCTTGATTTCTGTGCCTGCGTATTTGTTAAAAAGCACAGCGTCGCCTGCTTTAACAGCCATGGCAATGAGCTTGCCATCATCAGCGGTTTTGCCGGGCCCAACGGCCACAACTTCGCCCTTGGAAGGCTTTTCTTTGGCGGTATCAGGAATAAACAGGCCGCCAGCGGTTTTTTCTTCACTTTCCAAGCGCTTGACCAACACACGGTCATTCAGTGGCTTCAACTTCATAATGCGTAAACCTCCACAATAATTGAATTGCGATTACATTAATGGGTGAGAAAACACCCAGAATGCAAGCGAAACGCCTGCATTCGGAAATTTCGGTATGACATACCGCCCAAATTCGGATTTTTTTGAAACCTCAGCGAGATAGCAATCCGATGTTCACCTGATTCAGCTGAACTTTTCATATATAAGTCTGCTTTTTCTGTTGAGAAGGGGTAAAAATATATTATTTTTATTTTTATTTTTAACATACTGAAATTATTATATTATTTTATGCATTTTAAAACAACGTAAAAACTTGATGAGAAGGGAGAAGACCACAGCAGGAGGATGTCCTTGAGATCGTTGCAATGTGCAACGATCTCTGGAGGCGAGTGCATAATGGCCTCGACTCTGGGGGGGTTTTGGGATAAAGGGGCTTAAGCGATTGGATAAGGAAGAGCCATGACAGCAAAACCGGTTTTGTTTCGCGTTACCAATAATCTTGATGTCGGCGGCATTACGAGCCGTTTACGGCAGGTTTTACCTGTTCTTGCGCAAGAATATCAAGTGCATGTAGTTACTTATGCAAAACAGGGTATTCTTGTTGAGGAGCTACAAGATAAGGGCATTACTGTTCACCATTGCCCTCTTTCTGGAAAATGGAGCCCCCAAGGCCTTGTGAAGCTTGCTCGTTTATTGCATGCGCACAAGGCGAATATTGTGCATACGCATTCCTTTGGCGGCAATATTTCAGGTCTGTTGGCGGCAGCTTTGGCAAGGGTTCCACTGCGAGTGGGGCAGGTGCATGTGCGGCAGCAGCACTGGTATGGGCGTACAGAATTTCGTCGTAAGAAGCAGATGCTTGAGGAGTTTTTGGTACATTCTTTGTGTTCGCACGGGGTGCTTTTTCCCTCTCAGGCAGCTCTTGCGTATTTTGCGCAGCATTGCCCGCTTCCGGCTCAGAAGCTGCATCTTCTTTATAACGGTATTGATCTTTCAAGGTGCTTGCTGGGTGCTGCGGAAACGGGCCCGTCCCCGGCTGTGGAGCTTCGCGCACGCCTTGGAATTGCTCCGGATTACAAAATTCTTGGCTTTGTGGGGCGCCTCATCCCTGTGAAAGGAGTGGAATTTGCCCTGAATTTCATGCGGCGCCTTCCTGTGAGTGCGAAATATTGCCTTGTTTTTGTGGGAACGTCCGGGGATGCGAAACGCGACGCGGCCTTGAAAGAACAAGCCGCTTCTGACGGGCGTATTTATTTTGTGGGATTACAACGAGATCCTCACCCATATTACCGGGCCTTTGACGCATTTTTCTTTCCTTCTGAAGCCTGGACAGAAGCTCTGCCGGGAACGGTACTGGAAGCGGCGGCGCACGGGCTTCCTATTTTGGCCAGAGAAAACGATACTGTCCGGGAAATTGCAACATTCTATGACGGCATTCATTTTATGCAGGATGATGCGGATTCGCTAAAAACCCTTGCCGCGCTGGATGCTATGCCCCGCGCTCAACCGGAGAGGATATGGGAAACCTTCAGCATTGAGGCCATGGCAAAGCGTACAATTACACTGTATAATAATCTTTTGGAAAAATTGCGCTAGGGGCTGCTTCTGAATAGACCTTACGATCAAATATATACCCAAACAGGTTCTTTACCCCCGGTAGCCAGCCTTTCCTTACCAAAGCGGCTTTGCGTTTCGTTGAATAGAAAATGGCGTGAGTCTTCTATTGATAAATATTGCAGTAAGGGATAAGAGCATTGTGATATGCTTGCACAGCGAATCTTATTTTTAGCTCCGGCTCAAACAGTCACCCGAATTTTTCCGCAATTGCGGGATGCGGGAGTGGAGATTGGTATTGCCGAAAACCTCAAAGGTGCGTCCGCTTTTATCCGTAAGGGTACACCGCACCTTATTTTGTCGCGCCCTTTTCTACCGGGCTACCGCATTGAGGATTTGCTGGCTGTAGGGCAGGATGATGCCGATTTTCCTCCTGTCATTGTTTTTTCTGACCGCAGTAGTCCGGACGAGGCCACCCGCGTTCTTGAGCTTGGAGCCAAAGATTATTGGACAGAGCCCCTCAGCTTTGAAAAAATTCAGGCAGCCTTACCAAGCAGAGCGCCTGCTCCCACGCCTGCGCCGCCATCTTCTACCCTTGGCGGGCGTACTCCAGCGGCAGGCCCGGAAGGGCCGAGCATTGTGGGGAACCATGCGGTCATTCAGCGGGTTCTTGCCCTCGCCAAGCAGGTTGCCAAATCCAAGGCCACAGTGCTTATTTCAGGAGAATCCGGCACGGGTAAAGAAATGTTTGCCAAGTACCTGCATGCGCATAGCGACAGGGTGGGCAAGCCTTTTGTTGCCGTGAACTGTGCGGCCCTGCCCGAGCATTTGCTTGAAAGTGAGCTTTTTGGACACGAGAAGGGCTCGTTTACCGGGGCTATTGCACGTAAGCTTGGTAAATTTGAGCTGGCCACCAGCGGCACCATCTTGCTGGACGAAATTTCAGAGATGGAGCTTGGCTTACAGGCCAAGCTTTTGCGAGTTTTGCAGGAAGGTGAAATAGACCGCGTTGGCGGCACGGAAACAGTTAAGGTGGATGTGCGCGTTCTCGCCACAACCAACCGAAATCTGGAAGATTGGGTGAAGGAAGGCAAATTCCGTCAGGATTTGTTTTTTCGCCTGAATGTTATTCCGTTACGCTTGCCGTCGCTGCATGAGCGGGGCGACGATGTGCTTGCTCTGGCAAGATTTTTCATCAATATGTATGTTCGGGATTACCATCTCAGTCCGGTAGATCTTTCACCTGAGGCTGTGGCATGGCTTTTGGCGTATCAGTGGCCCGGCAACGTGCGGGAATTGCAAAACCTTATGGAGCGTGCGGTGCTTTTATGCGGTGGGCAGCCCATCACTTCACGCCATTTTCTTTTGGAAACAGATACTTGGCCGCTTTTTGCCGACCCGCAGCCAGAGGAAGCCTCGGGTAAGGTGGGAACTGAGGAGGAGACCCTTGCCTCCTTTGCGACAGCGGATTCCTTTGGGGGTGAATTTGCTAAGAGTACCCCGGCGGTTATGGGCGCAGCTTCCGGCGCGGGCGCATCTGCAAATATTTTTGCAGGCAGTGTCATTCCCTTGCATGAGATGGAGCGAATTATGATTCAGAAAGGGCTGGAACATACCAGCGGCAACAGGACACAGGCAGCGGAATTGCTGGGCATTTCCGTGCGTACCTTGCGTAATAAGCTCAATGAATATCGCATGGCCGGAGCGGATGTAGAATAGCTCTTGCACTATGCTAACGGTCAGTAAATAGACGTCATTTTGTAATTGGAGAGGTTCATGCTGGATATTATCAGGGTTCGGGCACAGTCGTGGGGCGTTAAGGTTATTTTTGGAATCATCATCCTCGTCTTCATTTTTTGGGGAGTTGGCAGCATGACGGGTGGAACGGCGCATACCGTTGCCACTGTGAATGATCAAGCTATTTCTGCTCAGGAATATAGCCAGGAGTTGCAGCGGCAGTTTGCCACTTTTCGCCAGCAAATGCCTGAGCTTGCCGGGAATCCGATTATGGCGGAAGGCCTTAAGAATGAAGTGCTGCAATTGATGATTACCTCTGCCATTAAGCAGCAGGAAGCAAAGCGCCTCGGCATTATTGTGGCCCCGCACGAACTATTGGCTATGATTGGAAAAATAGGACTTTTTCAAGATAGCGCGGGGAAATTTGACAAAACTAAATATGCCGAGCAGTTGGCTGCGCGCAAAATAGTTCCCGGCGATTTTGAGGAAAGCTATAAAAAGCAGATTGCTGAAGAAAAGCTTCAGGCTTACATCGCGTTGACTGTTGATGTGCCCGAAGCAGAAGCGAGAAATTATTTCAATTTCAGTCTGGAAAAGCGCAAGGCAGAATACTTACTTTTCCCTGTGGAGGATTACAAGAGTAAGGTTACGCTTGCTGATGCCGATATTGAGAAATATTATACTGACAACAAACTGGATTTTGAACAGCCGGATCGTATCCATCTGGATTATCTCGTGTTAACACCCGCTACTTTGGCCAAGGCGTACCCTGTATCAAAAGAGGCTATAGCCGCTGCTTACGAGAAAGATAAGGCGCTCTATCGCCAACAGGCACGGTATGATTCCCGTCAGATATTCTTGCGATGCCCTCCTGAAGGTTCCACGGAAGATAACGCAGCCGCCAAGATTGCCAAAGCTAAGGCTCTTGCGCTGGATATTATTGCCCAGGCGAAAAAAGGGGAAGACTTTGCGGATCTTGCCAAAAAATATTCTGAAGATCCCAACAGCGCACCTCTGGGGGGTGCTCTTGGCTGGATGAACAAGGGACAGCTTCCGCCGGAAATTGATACGGCTGCTTTTGCCATGAAAAAGGGTGAAATAAGCGCTCCTGTTCGCTCACAGTTTGGTTTTCACATTATTAAGCTTGACGATAAAAGTGACGAGCAGCAGCAGACCTTGGCCCAAGTGGAAAAGGACATAGCGGAAACCCTTGGTGTAGAAAAGGCCCGTGCGGATTTTGAAAAAGTGCAGGCCAAGGCAGAGGAAGGTCTTCGCGTTGGTAAATCCCTGGCAGATATGGGAAAAGAGCTTGGGGCCGCTGTGGAATCCTCTGGTGTTGTGCCTGTTGCAGAGCTGCCGGCACTGCTTTCCATTCAGCAAAGTTCCCTTGATATTCTCAAAAATGTTCCTGTGGGCAAAATTGCGCCCTCTCCGCTGGAAGTAAAGGACGGCATCGTTGTCGTGCAGGTGAAGGAGCGCATGGCGGCAGCGGTAACGCCCCTTGCCGAGGTACGCGCACAAATTGTGGAAACCCTTAGCGCACAAAAAGCGCAGGAACTTGCCCGCGTTGCCGCTGCGGAGGCACTTCCTGCCATTGCTGCTGGCACGGTTACTCCCGGAGCGGACAAGCTGAAAGAGGTAGAGAATATTGTGCGGGTTTCCCCCGTGGTGGGGAACCTGGGTGATGCTCCAGAGCTTGTTTCTGCCATTGGCAGTGCGCCCTTGCAAAAATGGCTGCCTGCTGCTTATGTTACCCCGGTGGGTGCGGTGC
Organism: Desulfovibrio sp.; assembly: GCA_031546885.1. Lineage (GTDB taxonomy): Bacteria > Desulfobacterota > Desulfovibrionia > Desulfovibrionales > Desulfovibrionaceae > Frigididesulfovibrio. Next base: position 34,994 of record JAVBJS010000128.1, on the reverse strand, counting down.
TTGTGCGGCCAACTGCAAGCGTTGCTCCTTCTGAGGAGGAATGGTTGAAGCAAAAAGAGGCCTTTCTGGCGCGGTATTTACAGCGTAAGCGGGAAGAAATAGTTTCTGGATTCATGCAGGATTTACAGGCAACTGCTAAGATTACGATTAACGCTGATCTCTTAAAACAAATTCGGATGCAGTAAGTCTATTATTAAGGAGAATCGTATGCGTACCTTGCTCACCTTTGTGCTGGCTGTTCTCCTGGCCCTTCCCTCCGGGGCGGCTTTTGCTGCGGAAACTGCTGGAAAAAAGCTTACCATGGGCTTTGTTTATGTTGCTCCGGTGGGGGATGCGGGTTGGTCATACATGCATGACCTTGCCCGGCGGGAGCTTGAAAAAAATCCTGATAATAAAGTTACCTATGTTGAAAATGTACGCGAGGGGGCTGATGCCGAGCGAGCCATTTTGAATATGGCACGTAAAAATTACGATATTATTTTTACCACCAGCTTTGGCTTTATGGATCCCACCATGAAGGTGGCAGCCCAATATCCTAATAGTATTTTTCTGCATTGTTCCGGTTATAAAAGTGCAGCCAATGTCAGCAACTATTTTGGAAGAATGTATCAGGCACGCTATCTCACGGGTATGACAGCCGGGCGCATGACAAAAAGTAACATCATCGGATATGTGGCTGCCTTTCCCATTCCTGAGGTAATTCGCGGCATTAACGCCTTTACTCTGGGGGCACGGGCTGTGAACCCCAAGGCTGAAGTGCGCGTTGTCTGGACGAAAACCTGGTATGATCCGGTAAGTGAAAAGGAATCCGCCAAGAGCCTTATAGACGCCGGAGCCGATATTATTGCCCAACATCAGGATTCTCCGGGCGCTCAGGAAGCAGCACAAGAAAAAGGTATCTATTCTATAGGATACAATAGCGACATGGCAAAACTTGTGCCCAAATCGCATCTGGTTGCAGCCGTTTGGAACTGGATTCCCTTTTATAATGATGTGGTAGATAAGGTACGTAAGGGCTCCTGGAAATCCGGCTCCTTCTGGCCCGGTCTTGAATCTGGTATTGTTGACATCTCCCCCTTTGGCAGCATGGTGCCCAAAGCCGTGCAGGATGAGGTTTTGAAGAGCAAACAGGACATTGCCGCAGGCTCTGTGGTGGTTTTTCGTGGGCCAGTACTTGATCAGTTCGGAAAAGAACGCATTGCCCCCGGTATCACCCCGGAAGATAAAGACTTATTAGGCATGAATTGGTTTGTTCAGGGTGTGACAGGGTCAACTCAGTAACTTTCTTTCTGGAGTAAGCTAATTTTGAAAAGTTGTATTTCAATGCTGTGTAAGGTGCCTGCGAAGCCACACGCTATTTTGGTATTTGTGGGCGCATCTGCCAGAGTATTTCAACTATTTCATAGCTGAAATACTCTGATACGGGAAATATTGTATGGCGCTATGGAAAGTTACGCGACGAGCAGAGCCCCTTAACTGGGGCTCTTTTTTACTTTTTGGCGTGGCTCTTGCTCTTTCCCTTGGGCTAGGAGCTCTGATGCTGATGGCTCAAGGAAAGCCCGCTCTTGGTGGTATATTGCTTCTCCTTGAGGGGGGCTTTGGGCATGGGTACAGTTTGGAAGATACTTTGCTCAAGGCTATTCCCATTTTTCTTTGCGCAGCCGGGGTCGCGGTGTGTTTTCGCATGCACATTTGGAATATTGGTGCGGAAGGGCAGTTTGCCCTAGGCGCCATAGGAGCAACCGCGGTAACCATATTTTTTCCGGAAGCTCCCATCTGGGCCATGCTCCCCGGCATGTTTCTGGCTTCTCTTTTTGCGGGGGCAGCTTGGGCCTATATTCCGGCTGTGTTTCGCCTATATTTCCATATGAATGAAATTATTTCTTCTCTCATGCTTAATTATATAGCTGTCTATATATTACAATTCCTCGTTTTTGGCCCATGGAAGGATCCTGGTGGCAGCGGTATGCCTATGAGCCCCCCCTTTCCGGCAGCCGCTGTTGTCCCTTTATTTTTTGGGCGCGTTCACGCGGGGCTCTGGATTTGCGTAGTAATTGGCCTGGGACTTTTTGTCTTTTTCAAGTACACCCGCCTGGGCTTTGAGTTGATGGTAAGCGGCGAAAATCCGCGTACTGCTTATTATGCCGGTATGCCCTATGCTTTTTTGTTCAGCTTTGCCCTGTGCCTTTGTGGGGCGCTTGCCGGACTGGCTGGGGCCATTGAGGTTTCTGCCACGGTGGGCAAGTTGCAAACCTCGGTTCTGACAGGATATGGATATACTGCTATTGTTGTTGCCTGGCTATCTCGCCTGCGCACCGGACGCATTGCGCTTTTTGCCTTTTTACTGGCGGGATTACGCGTGGGGGTGGAAAATATGCAGAGTGAAATAGGTATACCGGCGACCTTTGGCAGCATGCTTGAGGGAAGCTTACTCTTGACCATGCTGGCAGTGCTTTTTTTTGAAAATTACCACCTTTCCTCTACTAAAGCGATATTGTCGCCTTCACCACAGAGGAAAGCATGAGTATTCTTATTGCCATTTTGGCAGCGGCAGTACAGTCTGGGACGCCTATTTTGTATGCTACGCTGGGAGCCTTGATCACAGAGCGTTCCGGCGTGCTGAATCTTGGCGTTGAAGGCATGATGATTGTGGGGGCTTTTGCCGGATTTTTGGGTCTGTACGTAACGGGGAGTCCGTGGTTGGGTTTTTGCGCGGCAGGGTGTGCGGCTATGTTCATGGCGTCCCTGCACGGCACGGTGTGTTTGGTTTTTCGGGGGAACCAGGTGGTTTCCGGTCTTGCCCTTACTATTTTGGGCACAGGGCTTGCTGATTATCTGGGCGCTCCCTATGTGTTGACCGTAACAAAAGGTTTTTCCGCTTTTTCTCTTCCTCTTTTAGGAGACATACCTTTTCTGGGGCCGATTTTTTTTCAGCAGGATGTTTTGGTTTATTGTTCCTATATACTTGTTCCTCTTGTCTGGTTTTTCCTCATGCGCACCCGCTGGGGGCTTGCATTACGGGCCACGGGAGAAAACCCCATGGCAGTGCAGGCTGCCGGGCTTTCTCCCCTTGGATTGCGCTGGGCCGGCGTTTTAGCCGGTGGCTTTCTGGCTGGGCTTGGGGGTGCCTACCTTTCCCTGGCGGCTACTCACCAGTGGACTTCGTCCATTACAGCCGGACGGGGATGGATAGCCGTTGCCCTTGTTATTTTTGCGTTTTGGCGTCCAGAGCGAGCCATGCTTGGCGCTTACCTTTTTGGTGGTGCATGGGCCTTACAACCGCGCTTGCAGGCCTTGGGGGTTATCATCCCATCTTCATTTCTTTCCATGCTCCCTTATGTATTAACGCTTTTAGTACTTCTTTTTTCTTCTGTACGGGGTAAAGGACGGGCGGCTCCGGCGGCATTGGGTGTTCCCCTTGAGCCGGGGGAGTGATGCAGGGCAATGGAATAATAGTGTTTAACCCGGAATTGGAATCCTCATGATATCAAGCCCGCAAGTGCAACAATACAAGGAACCTGCTGTTCCTATGGTTGAAACCGTTAACCTTTGCAAAGCCTTTGGAACGGTGCAGGCCAGCAATAATATCTCACTCCAGTTTGCGCATGGTTCAATCAAGGCGCTTCTTGGAGAAAACGGTGCGGGCAAAAGTACCTTCATGTCCATGTTGGCTGGGCGGTTACAGCCAGATTCCGGCACTATTCTCATTGATGGGGTGCCCACACGCCTTACCTCGCCCAAAATTGCCCATGCGGCAGGAATAGGCATGGTGTATCAGCATTTTATGCTTATGGATTCCATGACGGTTGCTGAAAATATTTTGCTCGGGCAAGGGCATGGCTTTCTTTTTTCACCACGAGCAGCCTGTGCTGAGGTGGCACGTCTGGCAGAGCAGTATGGTCTCAGCATTGACCCGACTGCCAGTGTGGGCAAACTTTCCATGGGTGAGCGCCAGCGCGTTGAGATTTTGAAGCTCCTCTCGCGCAATAGTCGTCTCCTGATTTTTGATGAGCCGACGGCAGTGCTTACGCCAACGGAAACAGATCAGCTCTTTGTGGCGTTGCGCAACATGGCCAGCCTTGGAAAGTCCATAGTTTTTATCAGCCATAAGCTTCAGGAAGTCATTGACATAGCGGATGAAATAACCATACTGCGAAGAGGAGAAGTGGTTGATTCTTTCGCCAGAGCACTTGTTCCTGACAAAGAAAGCCTTGCGCGGCGTATGGTTGGGCGGGGGGTTGATTTGGCCTTTAGTCGTCCTGCTGTCGAGCTGGCCGAAGAAGTTTTGGCGATTACCGCGTTGAATATGTTCGGATTGTCCAATATTTCCCTTTCTTTGCGGAAAGGTGAGGTGCTTGCCATTGCGGGGGTGGCGGGTAACGGGCAAAAGGAATTGGTGGAAGTATTGGCAGGGCTGGCCGCTCCCCCACGAAATACGGTTACCCTGCTTGGCGAGCCGTGGCACAAATTTTTTCCGCAAGCGCCCCGTGTCAATGGAATGGCGTATATTCCAGAAGACAGGCAGGGCGTGGCAACCTGCCCAGCCCTTTCCCTGGTAGATAATGTACTTATTTCCACGCGGGAGCTTTTTACCGATGGCGTGCTGCTTTCCCGGCAGGCCGCATACGCCGCTACGCTTCAGTTACTTGCAGCGTATGCGGTGCGGCCGGGGAATCCCCAGGCTCTTGGCAGAGCGCTTTCGGGAGGGAATTTACAAAAGCTGGTGGTTGCTCGTGAGCTCCTCCGGCAGCCCGCTTTTATTATTGCTGAAAATCCAACTCAGGGGCTTGATGTTGCGGCAACGGAAGATGTGTGGACTCGCCTGACGGAAGCCCGTAAGCAGGCCGGTATTCTCCTTGTAACGGGAGATATGGCGGAAGCCCTGCAATTGGCAGATCGTATCGCTGTGATGTATCGCGGCCGCTTTGTTGATACCTTTCCTATTAGCGATACCGCCAAAGTTAACGGTATCGCTGCCATGATGGCTGGGCTGTGGCATTAATCCGTATGTTGAGGCCATTGTGCAATGGCCTTAATGAATATTTTTACCTTCTGATAAGGCATAAAAAAATGACAAAGAAGCCCGTTTGGTGAAATATTCGGGCTAATATACCGTGATTTATGAATTTTTAACTACCCTTGAGTGTAAGGAGCAGACATGGAAAAACTGGTTATTGAGGGCGGATTACCGCTACGCGGAACCATTCGGGTTGGCGGTTCAAAGAATGCGGCCCTGCCCATCATGTTTGGTTCAATTCTGCTGGATTCACCCATTACTTTTCATAATGTGCCGCGATTACGTGATATTCGGACTACCAACGCTATGCTGCGCGTACTTGGGTGCCCGGCGGATTTCACCGGCGAAGCAAGCCACAGTGTTGAGGTGCAGCCAGGAGCTCTTTTTTCTGAAGCTCCTTATGAGCTGGTTAAAACCATGCGGGCTTCTGTTTTAGTTTTGGGGCCTCTCCTTGCTCGTCTTGGTGAGGCCAAGGTGGCCTTGCCCGGAGGGTGCGCTATTGGTGCTCGCCCTGTGGAGCAGCATATTAAGGCCTTGGAAAAAATGGGGGCCGTTTTTGACTTGGATTCCGGCTATATCCTAGGGCGCTGTAAAAAGTTGCGCGGTGCGGATATTTCCTTTGATTTCCCCACAGTAGGCGGCACAGAAAATCTGATTATGGCGGCTGTTCTTGCTGATGGAGTTACAACGCTGCGTAACGCTGCCCGTGAGCCGGAAGTGGCAGACCTTGCAAACTTTCTTAATGCATGCGGCGCGAAAATAAGTGGGCAGGGTACAGATACCTTGCATATCACTGGAGTTACTTCTCTGCATGGAGGCAGCTACAGCATTATGCCTGACCGTATTGAGGCCGGTACCTTTCTTGTTGCTGCTGCGATAACAGGGGGTGACTGCACCATTGAAGGCTGCCCCATTGAAGAGCTCACGGCTGTTATGGCAAAAATGGGTGAGATGGGCGTGACCCTTGAGCCGCACGAGAATGGGGTTAACGTGCGCCGCACAGGCAGCATACGGGGAGTAGACATGATGACGCGGCCCTATCCCGGTTTTCCTACGGATATGCAGGCACAGCTCATGGCCCTTATGTGTGTGGCAGAAGGCTCCAGCACTGTAGAAGAAACTATTTTTGAAAATCGCTTCATGCATGTTTCTGAGCTCTCCCGGATGGGGGCTGACATTCGCCTCTCAGGTTCACGGGCCGTGGTACGTGGCGTAAAACGCCTGTCAGGCGCACCCGTAATGGCTTCCGACCTGCGGGCCAGCGCATCCCTTGTCATCGCCGGGCTGGCGGCCAAAGGAAATACGCATGTCCAGCGTATTTATCATTTGGATAGAGGCTATGAGCATATTGAACATAAGCTTGAGCAGGTAGGGGCGAGGATTCGCCGTATGCCTGATACGGATGAGTAGGCGAGAGGGGAATAAGTGAAAGGTGGGAGAAATATTACTACAAGGGGAGCCTTAGGGTTCCCCTTGTAGTTTTGTTCTGCGCATTTGACGACAAATTCCCATAATCATATCAAATTCATGACGGCGAACAGTATGCTTGCGCAAAAATCGGCGCATGGGCCGCATGAACCATGTACTATTCTCCACGGGCAGATGACCGATGCTCACCAGGCTTTCTTCCAGTGAATTAAGCAGGTGCTGTTCTTCTGCCAGTGTGATTTTGCGGGAATCTTCCGTGTGCAAAGGACGAGTCCAGTTTTTCCCTGTAGCATCGGCAAAGGGAAGGGCACGGTCAGCACGTCCACATTCGTAAAGAAGAATGAGCACCGCCTGAGCCAGATTGAGGGAGGAATGCGCAACCGCAGTGGGAATAGTAACCAGCGAGCTACATTCGGTAGTTTCGCTATTTTCAAGGCCAGTGTCTTCTGGTCCAAAAACCAGAGCCACGGTGCCGCCCTGCCGCACCACGCCTCGTGCTGTGTGTGCGGCTTCTTCCGGCAGCAGCAGGGTTTGCCGGTAGCCTCCAGTGCGGGCAGTCGTGCCGATGGCCAAGGTAAAGGGAGCAAGAGCCTGTGTGAGGGAAGGAAAAACCCGCACCGTATCAAGAATTGCGCGCCCCTGTTCTGTTGCAAGGGGAAGCGCCTTGTCGTACTCCCAGCGCTCGGGGGCGACCAAGAGTAAATCTGTTACTCCCATGTTGGACATGGCTCGTGCCGCCATGCCAATATTCTCAGGAAAACGTGGGCGCACAAGAATGACAGAAACACCGTGCAGCATAATTTATAGCGCTCCCCATATTGTCGGCGCGGCAAGGCGAATCATAATAAGGCCGATGCCTAGCTTGACCAGAAAACCACCGAATCTTCCCACAGTGCTTCCAAAGGCAGAGCGTAAGGCTGCGAAGGTATCCATGCGGCGTAGCTTTTCCACAAGAAAGCATCCGAGAAAGCCCCCGGCAAGGGCACCGGGCAAAGCCCCAAAGCCAAAAAATATGGGGGCGCACATGATACCCCCAATGATAGCGCCAATAATACCGCCGATGCTGCCTTTGGTTGAACCGCCAAAACGCTTTGCTCCAAAATGCCCGGCAAAAAACTCCATTATCTCTCCAATAATACCAAGGCCGATAAGAAGCGCAAAAAATTGCCAGGTAAAGGCGGCAGGGACAATGAATGTCCAGCCCACGGCAAGCCCTATAATAACCCAGTTTCCTGGTAGTCCAATCATAAGCAGCATAAGGGAGAGTACCATAAGTGCTATCCAGATAATCGCCAGGATGGAAATCATATACTCCTCGCATCTAAATTAATTTATTACATGAAAATATACGTGATTTATGAAAAATTAAACGCATATTCTTTGTCGGATACTTTCGAAAGCATTACTGCTTTCAAAAGAAAGGCACGCTGCGCTGTCCGCTTGCTGCGCAATCGCCAGAGTTCGTTGCATTGTGCAACGGACTCTATATGCCTTGTGAAATTCCCGCAACAGCTCTTTCAAGCCTCTTCTCTCTCCAGCAGAGGCCACGGCACAGCAGGTGACCGCAAGCAAGCGGTGAAGCGTGCCTTTCTTGTAAAGCTCTTTTGGGGCTTTAAAAGCATGTGGAGAAGGCATCTCTTTGTTGTAAAGCCTCAAGAGTTCGTTGCATTGTGCTACGAACTCCTGTATGGCTTCCTCCACATCATTGCCTCACAAAAATAAATATTTATTAACTAATTATATCAGCATATTACAAGGTTGATTTTTTGCAACTCCGCGTCCTTATAGCGTTCTGTAAAATTGTGAGAGGCTGGATTTTTTCTTCAGCTTGATTTAGGTTGCCCCCTGGCTTGAGGCAGCTTCCTTCATTTCCTTCTAAAAAAACTCCAAGAAAAAGCACATGACCACTGTAAATAAACCCGTTGGACTCCCGGCTGTTCACGTTAATGCCAATGCTGCCATTGTTCTTGCCAAGCGTTATTATCGTAAAGGTATCAATGGCGAAACGCTGGAAAACGCACAGGATATGTTCTGGCGTGTGGCGTCATCCATTGCTGGCGAAGAGGCTAAGTATCAAAGTTCCTCTTGCGATGCGGAAACACTGGCCCGGTCGTTTTTTGACATAATGACGCAATGGAAATTTTTACCAAACTCTCCAACCCTCATGAATGCCGGTACGGAGCTTGGGCAGCTTTCCGCATGCTTTGTCCTGCCAGTAGGCGATTCCATTGAAGAAATTTTTGATGCCGTCAAGCATGCAGCTATGATTCACAAGTCGGGCGGCGGCACAGGTTTTTCTTTTTCTCGTTTGCGTCCCAAAGATAGCCGCGTTGGCTCCACAGGCGGCGTTGCTTCCGGCCCGCTTTCTTTTTTGCGCATTTTTAATACCGCCACCGAGCAGATCAAGCAGGGCGGTACACGGCGCGGGGCCAATATGGGCATTTTGCGCGTGGATCATCCAGATATTCTGGACTTTATCCGGGCCAAAGAGCGCGAAGGCGAATTTAATAACTTCAATCTTTCCGTTGCGTTGACTGAAGAATTCATGAAGTCTGTGGAAAAAGACGCGGACTTTCCCCTCATTGACCCCAGTTCCCATGCGGAATGTGGTAAGCTTAACGCTCGCGAAGTTTTTGAAATGCTTGTGCAAAAGGCTTGGGAGAGTGGTGATCCCGGTATTGTTTTTCTTGACCGCATTAATCGGGATAACCCAACACCGCAGCTTGGCGAAATGGAATCTACCAACCCTTGCGGTGAGCAGCCCCTGCTGCCCTATGAGGCTTGCAACCTGGGTTCCATCAATCTGTGCGCCTTTTTTGTTGAGAAGGAAGGAGTAGGAGATGTTGACTGGAAAGAGCTGAAACGGGTTATTCACCTTGCTGTTCGCTTTCTGGACAACGTCATTGACGCCTCTCGCTTTCCCGTTGCGCTTATTACGGAAAATGTCAAAAAGACACGTAAGATCGGGCTTGGTGTTATGGGCTGGGCCGACTTGCTTTTCCAGATGCGCATGCCGTATAACAGTCAGGCTGCGATTCATTTTGCCAATAGGGTCATGGGTTTCATACAAGAAGAGGGGCGTGCCGCGTCTCTGCTGTTGGCCAAGGAGCGCGGGCCTTTTCTTGCGCATGAAGGCTCCGCCTTTGCCCAAAAAAATATTGGCCCTTACCGGAATGCAACTGTTACTACCATTGCGCCAACAGGCACTCTTTCCATCATCGCGGGTTGTTCTTCCGGTATTGAGCCGCTTTTTGCTCTGTGTTTTGCCCGCAGCGTCATGGATGGGGAACGCCTTGTTGAAGTAAACCCCTATTTTGAGCAAGCCTTGAAAGACGCCGAATGCTATAGCGCAAAGCTTATGGAAGCGGTTGCCGCTAAGGGCAGTGTTGCCGCTATGGATCACTTGCCCAAGGACCTTCGTGACGTATTCATAACGTCTATGGATATTGAACCTCTTTGGCACTTAAAAATGCAGGCAGCCTTTCAGGATCATACTGACAATGCCGTATCCAAAACTGTTAATCTGCCGAATTCCGCCACAGTAGATGATATTCGGCATATTTACTGGATGGCGTATGAGCTTGGTTGTAAAGGTGTTACGGTATATCGAGACGGCAGCAAGAGCACTCAGGTTCTTTACACCGGCAATGCCGAAAAAAAAGAAAGCGAAAAAGCGGACGGGCGCATTGTACGGGGCCGGCCTGATCTGGTTTATGGGTTTACGCAAAAGGTGCGCACCGGGCACGGCCTTATGTATGTTACTGTCAATGAAGTAGATGGCAAGCCCTTTGAAGTTTTTGCCACCATCGGCAAATCCGGGCGCTCCACAACAGCAAAGGCGGAAGCCATCGGCAGGCTTGTATCCCTCGCACTCCGCTCGGGCATTGAGCTTGAAGAAGTAGTCAGGCAAATTAAGGGAATAGGGGGTGAAGCTCCCGTATTTCAGCATGGTAAAGAAGGGCAGATTCAGTCCATTCCAGACGCCATTGCCTGGGTTATGGAAAACCGCTACCTGAAGTCGAAAAAAAATACAGATAGTGCCAATGGCCTTGGGGCACAGCACTGCCCGGAATGCGATGAATCCCTTGTTTTTCAGGAAGGATGCTATATCTGCCCCGCGTGTGCTTTTACCAAGTGCGGTTGAGTTTTAGCCTGAATCTTTTATGAAGACTCTGGGGGGAGGAGCAACTCAAGGGGGTGAATCTCTTGAATTGCTCCTCCCCCTAAAATTGAAGTTTGTCCTTCACATTTTGAGGCCATTTTGCAATGGCCTCAGGCAACTGCGCAGCAGGTGCCCGCAAGCGAACAGCGCAGCGTGCCTTCCTTTTAAAAGAGCATGTTGAAAGGACATATCTTCTATTCTTTTTCGCTTCCTGCTAAAATTTAGACGCAATTACCCCCTGCTCGAAGGGCTCTTTCACCCCTTCTTTTACTGAAGTATAGCAAGCTTTTTTCTGCGTTTTTTTTGATAGCGTTACTCGAAACCATTGTGCAATGGCCTCATTTTGGAAGGCACGTTGCTGTAACTCCGTTGTGTGGCTGGTTTCACTGTAAAATCCCCGTTCCTTGGAGGCCAAAGAACAGGGAAAAGTGGGGGCACGTGGCAAGCTAAATCAAGATCTTGCACACCATAATCGTGCCACTTTCTTACAAAAAAATCTATCTCTGCACATTCGCCTCACCAAGAGTTCTTGCTTTTTCCAATTCAGCCTGTCCTTTGGGTAAGCTTATGGCAGGAGGAGGGAAGCGATTGGTCGCCCAGGTCAGGCACAGCAAATAGAGCGCGGCGAACACACACAGTCCGGCCCCAACATAGTGTGGTGCGCCAAGAGATATTCTCATCAGAAGCGTTCCCACTGCATAGCCTGAATTACGAAACGTCGCATGGAATGAGGGCATATAATATTGGCTGACCAGCACGAGAAGGATATCGCAAAAAATCAGCGTGCTGTAAAAGTGTAAAAAGAAAGACGTATTCTTACCTTGCACAAGGACAGTATATAAATCGTGCCCGCCGGTTCCCAAAACAACAAGAAACAGCATAAGGGCAATACTTTTTTTGACGGACACGTAGCTAATAATGTCTGCCTGATTTTTGATGTAGCCCTGTAGCTGGTGAAGCTTTACATACACCCCCAGGCAGATGAACAGCAAAAGGGCACCAACAGCGACGGAAAGTACCTGTATAAGTGCTCCATAGTCATCAGCCAACGACAAAGGGCCGTGCAGCATACCAATGTCTTTAAAGCAATCTCGCAGTAAAATCAGCGCCATGATCTCCAACTGCTTTCCCACGGCGCGTGAAATGGAATCCGCCACAGAAAAAATCAGTTCCACTACTTCAACTGCCAAGACCAGCGAAAAAGCCAGATGAATAGCCTCAAATGGACTTTCAGGAACAACGGCAGCGATATAATCCGGCAATACTCCCAAGAGTTTAAGTAGAATTCCACCCCCCCCCGCCAGAAAAAGTATCACCAATCCAACAAAAATCTTGCGCTGTATGCGAGGATTTTTCCATCCCCCCCGTAACATATCAAACGCATAAGCACTCTTTTGAAATATCATATACACACCTTTAGAAGCACAAAAAAGTAAGAATCTGCAAAAAAAATGTATAAATAAGCTCGTGCTTAGAATTCCAAGTTATTGGGAGTCCGAGGGAAGGGTATAACATCACGAATGTTTGTGATGCCGGTAAGCAGCATCAGGAGGCGTTCAAAGCCCATTCCGAATCCAGCGTGGGGTACGGAGCCAAAACGCCGCAGATCCAGGTACCACCAGTATGGCGCTGTGTCGTGGCCAAGTTCGCCTATGCGCTTTTCCAGCACTTCAAGGCGGTCTTCCCGTTGACTGCCCCCCACAAGCTCGCCGATTCGCGGGACAAGTAAATCCATGGCGGCTACAGTAATATCATCATCATTGAGCCGCATGTAAAAGGCTTTGATAGCCTTAGGGTAATTATAAACAATGACGGGCTTGCCGAAATATTCTTCTGCAAGAAAGCGTTCGTGCTCGGTTTGCAGGTCTGTTCCAAAAGAAACGGGAAAGGTGAAGGCTTGGCCGCTCTTTTGCAACACGTCGACGGCGTCTGTATAGCTGATGCGGGCGAAGGGCTCTTTGACAAGGGTATCAAGGCGCTTGAGAAGATCGGTATCAACATAGCGGTTGAAAAGATCAATATCGTCTGAGCAACGCTCCAGAATACGCCGTACAACACCGCGGGTAAGATCTTCCGCCAGATGCATATTGTCATTGAGGTCGGCAAAAGCAGCTTCAGGCTCAATCATCCAAAATTCCGCGCAATGGCGGGGAGTATTGGAATTTTCTGCCCGAAAGGTAGGGCCAAAAGAATAAACCTTGCCAAGGGCGAGGGCCATATTCTCTGCTTCCAATTGGCCGGATACCGTTAAATTGCACTCACGCCCAAAGAAGTCTTCAGCGAAAGGCTCTTGAGCCTGGGGGGGCGTATGGCAGAGGGGCAACGTGGTAACGCGAAACATTTCGCCCGCCCCTTCACAATCTGATCCTGTCAAAATGGGCGTATGAACGTGAAAATAGCCCTGCTCCCGAAAATATTCATGAATGGCAAAAGCTGTTTCAGAACGAATACGAAACATGGCGCCAAACTTGTTGGTACGTGGGCGCAAATGGGCGATGGTGCGTAAAAATTCATCGGAATGCCGTTTTTTTTGCAGGGGAAAGGTTTCTTGATCCGCCTCACCTAACAGGGCTATTTCCGTAACATGGATCTCCCATTTTTGTCCCTTCCCCGGTGATTCTACCAGAGCACCGCTTGCTACAAGGGAGGCCCCGGTGCTTATTGCGCCAGAGAGAGCAGGGCCCGTCTCATCCACAATCAGTTGAATATTGGCAAGGCAGGAGCCGTCATTAATTTCAAGGAAGGAGAGCCCCTTGGCGTCTCGACGGGTGCGCACCCAACCACAAACGGTGATGCTGGGCTTAGGAACCGTGGCATGAAGGGCAGAAGCTATGGATGTTCGTCCGGCAAGGGAAAGGGACATGGTGAGACTCCTTGAAGGATAAGTTCGACACATATGGGAGATGCACTGGCTGAGGGCAATGTTTGGTAGGTTATCGAGGCTATAAATACGGATCAGGCCCCTGTAAATAGCATTGAATGTAATCTGTTACACCTTCTTCAAGGGTGTGAAAAGGCGTTGAATATCCTGCATTGCGTAACCGCTCCATACGTGCCTCTGTGAAGTTCTGGTACTTTCCAATCAGATGTGCAGGCATATCAATATAATCTACGCTGGGAGTGCGGTTCATGGCCCGAAATACAGCAAGAACAAGGTCATTCCAGGTACGTGCCGTGCCTGTCCCCACATTAAAAAGGCCATTAATGGTGGGATGCCCCAGCAGCCAGGCAATTATATTCACGCAATCCTTCACATAGATAAAGTCGCGTAATTGCCCGCCGTGTGCGTATTCCGAGTCGGTTGAGCGAAAGAGGCGCATGGTACCGTCAAGGGCTATTTGATGAAAGGCCTTATTTACAACACTACGCATGTCGTTTTTGTGCTGCTCGTTAGGGCCGTATACATTGAAAAATTTAAGACTGACAATGGTATCCAGCAAATTGTTCCGCAATGCCCATATATCAAAGAGGTGTTTGGAATATCCATACATGTTAAGAGGCCGCAGGGTCTGCAAATTTTCTACGTCATCATTAAAGCCAAGGGCGCCATCTCCATAAGTAGAGGCACTGCTGGCATTAATAAAGCGTATATTCTTACGTTGCGCGAATAAACAGAGCGTTTTTGAATATTCAAGGTTATTGCGCATCAGAAAGTCAGCATCCCGCTCGGTAGTGGAAGAACACGCTCCTAAATGAACAATCCCCTTTATTTCTGCGGGAAAGCTGCGTTCAAAGGAGCCATCTGTCACGCCGGCCAAAAAGGCATCGCGGTGCATATATGCGGTATAACGGCGATTAACAAGGTTTTTCCATTTTTCTGAAGTGGCAAGATTATCCACCACAAGAATATCATCAATGCCAAGACTGTTAAGTTTCCATACCATGGCACTGCCGATAAAACCCGCGCCGCCTGTGATAATATACATTGACTTCTCTCCAAACGAGACTGTTGAGTTCTTGATTTTATTGAGTGGAGCAAGGGTGTGGGCCATTCTATACTACCCGTTCTTTCACCAAATATCTTGCTACCTCAATTTTCTGTACAGTAAATTCCCAGTAAATTGAATGCATTGAACGAGAATGACCAGCAAAACGATACAATAATAGGTCACATCTGTTTGAAATCGCTGGTATCCAAGGCGATAGGCAAGATCGCCAAGCCCCCCCCCACCCACAGCGCCCGCCATGGCGGAATAGCCAAGCAGGGTAATAGCCAGCACAGCAATGTTAAGCGCTATGGCTGGAAGCGCTTCCGGCAGGAGCACGCCCAGTATAATCTGCCAGCGATTTGCTCCAAAAGAACGAGCTGCTTCGATAACTCCCTTGTTTACCTCAAGAAAACTTCCCTCAATAATTCGTGCGGCAAAGGGTATGGCGGCAATGGTCAAGGGAAAAATAGCGGCGGAGGTGCCAATGGTGGTGCCCATAACAAAGCGGGTTCCATCCATAAGCGCAATAATAAGAATAATAAAGGGAGGTGAGCGGAAAAGGTTAACGCAAATATCCAGCAAAAAATAAACGCGGGACCTTGGCCGCAGGCCATGAGGGCCCACGATAATCATATAGGTTGCCAGGGAGAAGCCAAAAATGAGCGAGAAAAAGGTAGAAACGCTCACCATATAAAGCGTTTCTTGCAGTGCCAGCCAAAGATCCGGCGCCACCCTGGTCAAGGAGGCGCTCAAGGCATCCCAAAGGGCAAATATGCGGGCGCTAAACTCCATCGTCCATTACCTCCCAAAATAACTGTTTTTCCTGGAGATAATTCAGTATCTTTTCCAGATGCTCGTCGTCCACATTAATGATGAGGAAGCCGCGCACATCATTGAGGTAACGCTCAAGCTTACCCCCCACAATGGAAAAATTGATATCCAGGGCCCGCGCCATACTGGTAATGACGGCATCGTGAGATATCTCACGGGGAAACCACAGGCGGATATTTGTTCCTGTGGGAATAAGGGCGTACTCATCTTCAATGAGTTTTTTCAAGTCTGCTGTTGGCGCAAGAAACAGTGTATCCGTGCGGCCTATTCCTTGGGTAATACCCTGGTCAAGCAGGAGCATTCTATGGCAGGCGCGCTTCACCACTTCAATGTGTTGCGTAACAAAAAAAATGGTAAGGTTAAGTTTTTTATGAATATCTTCCAAAAGATCCAGAATAGCGACTGTGGTTTTTGGGTCAAGGGCACTGGTGGCCTCATCGCACAAAAGAATTTTAGGAGACAAGGCAAGGGCCCGGGCTATGCCGACTCTCTGCTTTTGCCCGCCAGAAAGTCGCTGTACCCGATCCTGACTTTTTTCCGCAAGCCCCACAAGACTGAGCAGATCCATTACCCGGGTGCGAATATCATTCCTGGACATTTTCCAAACTTGTAAAGGAAAAGCCACATTATCAAAAACATTTTTGCTGTTCATAAGGCTGAAGTCCTGAAAAATCATACCCATACCACGCCGGAGCTGTTTAATCTCCTGCGAGTCCATCTCTCTTACTTCCCGCCCCATGACCTTGAGGCTGCCCCCTTCATATGACTCCAGACCGTTAAAGCAGCGCAGCAGCGTCGATTTACCCGCTCCAGAATGCCCCACAATGCCGAAAACCTCACCCTCAGCAATGGTAAAGGTGATGCCCCGCAAAACAGGTTTTTCGCCGTAGCTTTTTTCAAGTTCACAGACTTCAATCATAAAAGAATTTTCCACTTGCGCAGGTAGATAAAAGGATATGCGGCAAAGACTTTGTGGCCTGCCTTCTGCAAGAGAATGCCATCCGCGTGCCTCAAAAAGAATCAATAAATCGCTACATATTATCCGACTGTTCAGGAAAACTCAACACCCAATCCGGCACATATCGCCAAGCCCGCCGTAGCGCCGCGTCATGCGTCATCGCATCTGGGTCAGCCTCAAAAACAAGTTTCCAAAATCGTTCAGAATGGTTAAGCTCTTTGGTGTGACACAGCTCATGAATAAGCACATATCGCGTAAGGGCCTCAGGTAAAAAAAGCAGGCAGGCATTCACATTGATATTTCCGCGCAGGGAGCAGCTACCCCAGCGGGTGCGCTGAAACTTTATACGCATATCAGCAAAAGGGTAAGCATGTAGGGTTGCTAGCTGCTGCAACATACGGCCGCAATATTGCCGTGCTTCTCGGCGCACCCACTCCCTGAGCCAGGCAAGCGTTGCTCGCGGGGCAAGTTGCGGGTGTAATGTTGCTGGTAGAACAATGCACCGTTGGGCATTCAAGGAGCGGCGGCGTTGGATATGGATGTACTCCTGCCCGCCATGTAGGTATAATCCTTCCGGCACAAGCGGAGCGGGCGAATGTGCCCCTCCTGCGGCAGCGCTGTCTGCGAAAGTATTGCCAGCCGGTGAGTCGTCAAAAACCACGTCCTCACTGGAAGCCGGCGGTGGCAGGCGGAGTTTCCCCGGAGGTTCCGCACGGCGCATTTGCAAGCGCGCAAGGTGTTTTTCTATCCAGTCCTGGTGCTGCTGGATAACAAAGGGAACACAGGCCGCATCAGCACCCATAGGCAAAACGACTTCAAGCCCACGCCCCGGAAGAATGCGCAGGCGAATCCGTTTTGCTCTGGAGCTGTTTCGCACAATATATTCTGGTTGAAATACCATAATGTGCTTTACCTTATCCCGTATCTCAACTAAAGGAAAGTACACAGTCTTGGTGCCGAGTTGGAGGAACCCCATGCCCGTACAGAGTCGCCCTTCCCCTACTCCCTGGGGAGCCCTTATTTTTGCCCTTTTGGGGTTAGCATGGTGTGGCTATATTGCCTTTCCTCTCAACCCCACAGTGTCGTGCGCTTCTTCCGGATGTGAGCTGTTTCGAGACATGCGCATAGCCGGAATTTCCCTGTGGTGGGTGGGTGGAGCCTATTTCTTTCTCTTTTCCATTATCTGCTTGCGTGGCATGACATGGATCGCCTGGCCTATGGCTCGCATCGCCCTCACCATAGATGCGCTTTTGCTTGTTGCCATGTATTTTACGGCACCCTGTCGTGACTGTCTGGTGGTAGCACTTTTTTTTGCCCTTACTTTTTACATGCTACACCGGTTCAGCATGCGTATGGCACAGCAAGAGTGGTTCAGCGGAGAAAAATCGCAGGCCGGGATTCTCTTGCCGCTCTGGATTGGCCTGTTCCTTGGCAATGTTATCCTTGCGGGCAATGAGTATGTTCCCACGTATACCCTTGGGGTGAGCGATAATGCCGCCATCCGCATTTACTTTTCACCATCTTGCCCTGCCTGCCGCGATGCGCTTGTTGCATACGGAAAAAATTCTCTGCTCTACCCGGTAGTGGAACGCCCTGGCGATTTGGAATCCATACGCCGGCTTAAACAGCAACTTACAGAAAAAAAGAGCATGCAAGATGCGCTTGAATATAGTCTTGATGCCGCCAATGCACTGCCGCATCTCTCTTTGTGGGAAGAATTTTTCCTTAACCTGCAACTTTTGCGGAACAAGGCAACTGTTTTAAAGCAAGGCTTCAACGCCTTACCTCTCATTCAAATAAACGGAATGCCACGCCAAACTCCGCCGCAAGCCGCACCGAAGTCGCGTGAGCAAGATCTTTCCCCTCAAGATGTTGTGCCGGAAATAGGCGCTCATACTCCAAGAGGGACTCGCACCGCGCCTGTCACTTCTTCAGCGCCGCTACCCTGGGAAATGAATGACCTTGCAAGCTGCGGTAAAAGCCCGGAGCCCTGCCCTCCTCAGTAAGCCAGTGCGGAAACAATTATTGCCGCTGGTTTGATTTCTGGAGGGGCTCTGCTCCTCCAAAAATCCGTAGACTATAGGGTGTTTCCCCTCTCTCCTGGTATTCTTCTCTTTCACCGCGCTTAGTGCTTCCAATAGCAGGTGCCCGCAATAGAGTTCGTCGCACAATGCAATCGCCAGAATTCGTTGCATTGTGCGACGAACCCTATTGTACCATACGTTGTTGCAGTAGCTCAGTAACTTGCCGAATCTCTTTTAACAGTGCGGATTGCGGCACGTCTTTGCCAAGAGACATGGCATAGAGCTTATCACACACAGTAATAAGCTTGTGCATATTAGTAAATTCTGTTGGCGACCATGTTTCTCCCGCCGTGATACCCCCGGCTTTATCCAGCATGGTAAAGTAGTAGATAATTCCATCCAGGCCAAATGTTCCTGTCTGGGGTACTCGCTTTTGGGACAGGGCAAGGGCGAATAGTTCTCGGGTGGCGGAGTACAGTTCCTTTGACATGCCACATACTTGAATGGAAGCGGTAACAGCCTCTTTTTCTTTGGCATACCAAAGGTTTTGCGAGAGAGTGTTAGATATGATGTAATACCCATCCGGTTTTTCTTCTATGGAAAAAGCATATTCCTTGTTGAAGG
Organism: Desulfovibrio sp.; assembly: GCA_031546885.1. Taxonomy (GTDB): domain Bacteria; phylum Desulfobacterota; class Desulfovibrionia; order Desulfovibrionales; family Desulfovibrionaceae; genus Frigididesulfovibrio. The sequence goes on along the minus strand of JAVBJS010000128.1, from coordinate 16,021 downwards.
CAGGCAACACTGTATAGCGCAAGGCAGAGGTATCAGAAAAGCCGGTATACAGTAGAGTCGAAACTGAGAGGCGATAGCGTTTCGATTGTTCGGAATAATCCGCTAAATCACGGATAGGCTCAAGGTGATCAGTATGGGCGAAAGTTTTTACCGGCAATACCAGCATACAGCAGAAAAGAAGGAGAAAAAACTTACTCATACAACATCCTTAAAAATTGGACAGACGCTACCTTCAAAAATAATATACACGATTTCATGGTTCCGACAGAAGAACTGCTCATCCTTGAAAGGAATCTGCCATACTTTACCCCCGGCATCAACCCTTGAATGCGGGCGTTGCGGAAAAGCCTGCTCAGTTGTTAGCACACTCCTCCAGCAGGGTTCGTTGCATAGCGAACTCCAAATGGAGGCCATTGCACAATGGCCTCTGCGGATGCGCCAGCAGACGCCCGCAAGCGAGCAGCGCGGCGTGCCTTTATTTCAAAGCAGTTTCTGCTTTGAAATCATTCGATAAAAATTATGTCTTCTCTTGCATTTAGCTCTTAAGAGCCTTTGGAAGACTTTTTAAGGGAAGACTAAACTGAATTTGCTGTATTGTGCAACGAACTCCAAATAGAGGTCATTGCACAATGGCCTCTGGCATTTACTGCTCAGTTGCCAGAGGCCAGGTATCCTTCAAACTCATTAGCCTGTTCTTTTTTACACAACCTCAATCTTGACCTTTATCCTGTTTCGGTGTAGGGAATTGAAGGATTAACGTAATCTTGGCACGGCATTATACAGTAGTAGACGCAAAAAGCGGGCATCTGCCAGTATAACATTGTTATGCTGTGATTTCACTGAATTACATACCGCTCAACCAGAGGGAGAGCACCCCCCGTGGGAGCTGAACATACAACTGAACTCGTTAAGGCAGGGACCGCCCTCTATGCTGTTTTATGGCCACAAAAAGAGGCCATAGGCAAGCGTTGGGTGGATGCTGTACATGGATCTTATCCCTTTGAAACTATAGGCTTTTTGCGTACTCGCAAAGACCGTTTCGCCAATCCGGTAGGCTACCGCACCGAAAGCGCGGCATTGGCTCTTGTAGACGTATGTTTTTCTGAAAAGCCGGATGAAGCCGCCCTTTTGGCCGCCCTTGAAGAAATAGTCCGGGTTCGCGCCATTCAGGATTTCACGCCTGAGGCTGCGGTGGGCATCTTTTTTGCCATGAAAGACATTGTGCGAGAGGTTGTTATTGCTTCCGGGCAAATGTCCGCTTGCCTGCCTGCCCTGCTGGCGCTTGAGTCGCGTATTGATGCGGTGGCGCTCATGGCTTTTGGAGTTTATGCGAGATGCCGGGAAAAGCTGCACCATTTGCGTGTGGAAGAATTTAAACGGCAGCATTCGCAAATGTTGCGCTTTGCCTCGCTTCACCCGCATCCTGAACAGCAAGAAGAGCCAGGGGGTTAAGTACTGAATGGAGGTGTTGCCCATTTTCTTGCGGGCACTTGCTGCACAGTGGAAAGATTCACATGGCAGCCACCTGAAAATTAAGTGGTTCTAATGTTTTTGACGGTTCGGATATCTACAACCGATAGCCAAGTAACGAGGTACGGAATGTTCATCTCTCTTCTGGCGGTCATTGCCCTCGGCACCATCGCCTGGCTGGGCACGCTGCTGGGTATGCAGTACGTCTTTGGCGTACTGCTTCCTCTTGCGGCTGTGGCTGTGTTTCTTGCCGGCTTTGTCTGGCGTATACTCGACTGGGCAAAATCGCCTGTGCCCTTTCGAATCCCCACCACAGGCGGGCAGCAGCGATCCCTTGATTGGATAAAGCCGGCAAGGCTTGATTCACCGTATACCACCACGGGGACAGTGGGCCGGATGCTGCTTGAAGTTCTTTTATTTCGTTCGCTTTTCCGAAATACACGTGCGGAGCTTAAAGATGGCCCGCGGCTTGTGTATTGGTCGTCCAAGTGGTTGTGGCTTTTTGCCCTGATATTCCACTATTCCTTTTTGGTTATCTTTTTGCGCCATTTTCGCTTTTTTACTGACCCTGTTCCAGCCTGCATCACGGCCATTGAATTTATGGATGGCATTATGCAGATTGGGGTTCCCCGCTTTTTCATGACAGACGCCCTTGTGGTTGCCGGTCTGCTTTTCTTGCTGGGGCGCAGGCTTGTTGATAAAAAGTTGCGCTATATTTCTCTTGCTAACGATTATTTCCCGCTTTTCCTTTTGCTTGGTCTTGTGGCAAGCGGAATCTGTATGCGCTATATCGGCAAGACCGACATAGCATCCGTCAAGGTGCTCACCATGGGCCTTGTAACGCTGCACCCCGTTCTGCCGGAAGGCATTAGCCCTATTTTTTACATTCACCTCTTCTTTTTAAGTACACTGCTTGTTTATTTTCCGTTCAGCAAGCTCATGCATATGGGGGGTATTTTCCTTTCTCCCACACGCAATTTGCCCAACAACTCCCGCGCTGTGCGCCACGTCAACCCCTGGAATCCTCATAAAACGTACCGCACCTATGCAGAGTACGAAGATGATTTCCGCGATCTTATGGATGAGGCGGGCCTGCCCCTTGAAATCACACCTGACGAAGCCGCTGCCGCCAAGGAGTAGTCATGTCCAAACTTCCAAACGCAACCACCCTGGCCCGGAGCATAGACTATGTCTTTCCGAAGGCTGCGTGGATGGATACCAAGCCGGAATTTACCCCGGGTTCTTTTTGCTACCCTGCCAAAGCAGACACCATGCGTGGTCTTGGCATGCCCAATCCCCACACCTGGAACCCCAGTGAAGAAGACTGGAACCTGCCGGAAAATTGGGAAGAAATTATTTATAATGCCCTGAAGGACAGACTGGAAAAGTACCGTTCCTTAAAGGTTTTTCTTGATATTTGCGTGCGCTGCGGAGCCTGTGCGGACAAATGTCACTTCTTTCTTGGCACGGGCGACCCCAAAAACATGCCCGTATTGCGGGTGGAGCTGCTGCGCTCAGTATATCGCAAAGACTTCACCACAGTGGGCCGCCTGCTTGGTAAGGTAGCTGGAGCACGTTCCCTTGATAAAAATGTTATCAAGGAATGGTTCTACTACTTCTATCAATGTACGGAATGTCGCCGCTGTTCGCTTTTTTGCCCCTACGGTATTGATACTGCCGAAATTACCATGATTGTGCGGGAGCTTCTGCATGAGCTTGGTCTTGGCATTCACTGGATCATGGACCCGGTGAACAACTGTAACCGTACCGGTAACCACCTTGGCATTCAGCCACATGCTTTCAAAGAAATCGTAGAATTTTTGTGCGATGATATTGAAACCATCACCGGCCTGAAAATCAAGCCTCCTTTTAATGAAAAAGGGCATGAAGTCCTTTTCATTACTCCTTCGGGTGACGTATTTGCAGATCCCGGCATTTATACCTTCATGGGCTACCTCATGTTATTTCACGAGATAGGCCTGGATTATACCTTGTCCACGTACGCTTCGGAGGGCGGGAACTTTGGTTCTTTCACCTCCGCGTATATGATGAAAAAGTTGAATGCAAAAATGTATGCTGAGGCGGAGCGTCTTGGTTCCAAATGGATTCTTGGCGGTGAGTGCGGGCACATGTGGCGCGTTGTTCACCAGTACATGGAAACCATGAATGGCCCGACCCCTGCGTGCATGGAGATTCCTCGTAACCCCATTACCGGGACGGTCTTCCATAACGCGGCCGCCACGAAAATGGTGCATATTGCGGAATTCACTGCGGATCTCATCAAGCATAATAAAATAACCCTTGATCCTTCCCGCAACGATCATTTAACCGTAACCTTCCATGATTCTTGCAACCCCGCACGCGGCATGGGCCTCCTGGAAGAGCCACGCTACGTGTTGAAGGCTGCCTGCAACAACTACGTAGATATGCCGGAAAACACCATTCGTGAGCAGACTTTCTGTTGCGGTGGCGGCTCTGGTTTGAATACGGAAGAAATAATGGAGCTGCGAATGCGCGGAGGTTTACCCCGTGGCAATGCCCTGCGCTATGTACAGGAACGGCATGGGGTCAATCACATGGCCTGTATTTGCGCTATTGACCGCGCAACCTTACCGCCCCTTGCCAATTATTGGGCACCAGGAGTTTCGGTGAGTGGAACGCACGAGCTTGTAGCCAATGCCCTGGTGATGAAAGGGGAAATAAAACGTACCCTTGACATGCGCCAAGAAGATCTGCCCGGCATTGAGGAGGACGAATAATCATGTATAACGCCAAATATATCTGGCCGGGTATTCTCATCTTTTTGGGATTATTCACCATTCCCTTCTGGGCGAATTTTGGTGCTTCCAAATATGAGCGTCCTGCCATAGCTCTTCCCCAAGGCAAGGCAGCCAACGCAACAGAATGGGCTCAAACGGATCAACTTGTCCGCATCTCCCAGCCAGGCACTGCCTGCGTTGAAGTGGGCGCATACATGCGCGCCGAGCATATGCAAATATTGAATGAATGGCGCGATAAGGCACTGCGGGAAGGCAAGCGCGAGTACGTTGCAAGCAACGGCAGTGTGTGGAACATCAGCCTGCAAAACACCTGCATGAAGTGTCATGGCAACAAGGCTGACTTCTGCGATAAATGCCATGATAGCAATAGCGTGAAACCCTACTGCTGGGATTGTCACGTTGCGCCAAAGGGGAACCGCTCATGAAAAACTCACGACGCCAATTTATAAAGGTGGCAAGCCTTTCCTTTCTTGGCCTCGCCACAAGCTCGGCATTGCCAAAGGATCTCTTTGCCGCACCTTCCATTGGAACCTATCAGGAAGGCCACAAGGAACTTAAGGGCAAACACTGGGGAATGGTTATAGATACCCGCAAATTTGTCACTCCGGCAGATTTTAAGGCTGTCACCTCCGCTTGTCATAACTACCACAACGTGCCGAACATACAGTCCAAGCAGGACGTAAAATGGCTGTGGACAGATGGATACCGTGAAACATTTACGGATCAGATGGATAACTATCCCTCTACCGCTGTGCTAACCCGTAAGTATCTTATGCTTTGCAATCACTGTGAGCATCCGGCCTGTGTACGGGTGTGTCCTACCCAGGCTACCTTTCGCCGGGAGGACGGCATAGTTGTAATGGATTATCACCGTTGCATCGGGTGCCGATACTGTATGGCCGGGTGCCCCTTTGGAGCGCGGAGCTTTAACTTCATGGATCCTCGTCCGCATATCGCTGAAATCAACCCGGAATTCCCCACTCGGATGCGCGGCGTTGTAGAAAAATGCACCTTTTGCTCAGAACGCCTGGCCGAAGGCAAGCTTCCCTTATGTGTCGAGGCTGCTCCCAAAGGGGGCATGACCTTTGGTGATCTTGCCGACCCTGCATCTGATGTGCGTAAACTGTTGGCAGAAAACTTCACCATCCGCCGTAAACCCACTCTGGGCACTGAGCCTAGTGTGTACTACATTCTCTAGGGAGACACGCCATGTTAGAAAAAGTGCTGAAAGGCCCCGTATCTTTCTACATGTGGCTCGCCTTTCTGGGCGGTGTCATCTCTGTAGGAGCGCTGGTCTATATTCTGCAATTGTGTATGGGGCTTCAGATTACCGGGCTTTCTCGCGACGTATCCTGGGGCTTTTATATTGCGCAGTTCACGTATTTTGTTGGTGTTGCCGCATCGGCTGTCATGCTGGTGCTACCGACCTATTTTCACCATTACAAGAAGTTTAAAAAACTGATTATTCTTGGTGAATTTATGGCTATTGGCTCGGTTATCATGTGTATGCTTTTCATTGTTGTCGACATGGGCCAGCCCCAGCGCGTACTCAATGTTATGCTGCATCCTACCCCCAATTCCGTAATGTTTTGGGATATGATGGTGCTTTCAGGTTATCTTTTGCTGAACGTGGTCATTGGCTGGGTTACCCTTGAAGCAGAGCGCCACCAGGTTGACCCACCAAAGTGGATCAAGTTTTTTATTTACCTGTCAGTGTTTTGGGCTTTTTCCATTCACACAGTGACGGCCTTTCTTTACGCAGGTGTTCCCGGCAGGCACTATTGGCTTACAGCCATTATGGCCGCACGCTTTCTTTCTTCCGCCTTTTGTGCGGGCCCTGCCATTCTCCTGTTGCTTAGTTTTGTTCTCAAGCGTGTTGCTGGTTTTGACCCCGGCAAAGAAGCTGTGCAAACGCTTACCAAGATCATTGCATATGCTATGGGTATCAACGTGTTTTTCTTCCTGTTGGAAGTATTCACGGCCTTCTATAGCAATGTTCCTGGGCATATGCATCCGCTTTTGGCCCTCTTTACGCACCACCATTGGATTAATGCATGGATGTGGACAGCCGCGGCCCTCGCCATTGTTTCCCTTGTACTTCTGGCCTTCCCCAGCACCCGGGATAATGAAAAGCTTTTGCCTTTTACCCTGATTATTCTTGTGGCTGCAACCTGGATAGATAAAGGCCTCGGTCTGCTCATTGGCGGCTTTACACCAACCCCCTTTGATACTGTGACCGTTTACGCTCCAAGTCTTGCGGAAATAGCCATTGGCCTTGGCATTTATGCCATCGGAGCCCTTGTTATTTCTCTCTTGTGGAAGATAGCGCTGGATGTAAAAAAAGAAGCAGGAACCTTCTAGTTGTTTTAACGAATACGACAAAAGGGCCTGTTGCAAAGTGTTCGCATTTTGTAACAGGCCTTTTATCTCACTAAGGCTCAGACAAGCTGGAGACAGTATATAAGAGCAGTTTACCCTTAAAGTAGCCTACGCGCTATTTGTGCAGGAGCTCTCGTATTCTCAAAATGAGGCCATTGTGCAACGAACTCAAAATGGGGGTTCAAAGGGTTTCCGTTTTTGGGACGCCAAAGGCTTTCTTAGAACTTATCCATCACTAAACTGCTCTAGAAGAGGGGCTCTCTTCCGAACAATATAACAATCACACTCTGTAGGATTGGTAGTCATGATCACCAAAATTGCCTGCGGCGCTCTTTACGGAGTGGACGCTTTTAAAGTTGACCTTGAGGTTGATTTTGCGCGGGCCGGCATGCCATCCTTTGCTATGGTTGGTCTTGCGGAAGGTGCTGTGCGTGAATCGCGTGACCGGGTCTTTGCAGCCCTTCGCAGTGGAAAGTTCAATCTTCCTCCTGCTCGCATCACTGTTAACCTCGCTCCCGCTGACCGCAAAAAAGGCGGAAGTTCCTACGATCTTCCTTTGGCCATTGCCATCATGGCAGCCGCCAACATTATTCCGCAAAGTTGCACAGACGACTATTTTCTGGCAGGTGAGCTTTCCTTAACAGGTGAAACCAAACGTATTTCAGGAGTGCTCCCCCTTGCTATTCTCGCACGGGACTGCGGCGCTCGCGGGCTTCTAGTTCCCATGGAGAATACTCAGGAGGCTGCCGTTGTGGAGGGCCTTCCTGTTTTTGGCGTGGCAAGCCTTGGGCAGGCGGCGGCATTTCTTGCAGGTCAATTGCCACTTGATCCTGTTATAGCAAATTCTCCCAAAGGCCAGTCCTCTTCTGGAGAGGCCTTCTTGCGTGATTTCAGCGATGTTAAAGGGCAAGAGCACGCCAAGCGCGCTATTGAAATTGCCACTGCAGGCGGGCATAATTTACTTTTTCTTGGCCCTCCCGGCAGCGGTAAAACCATGCTTGCCCAGCGCATGGGAACAGTGCTCCCGCCCCTTACCTTTGAAGAGGCCTTGGAGGTAACAAAAATATATAGCATTGCCGGCATGCTACGCTCTGACCAAGGGCTAATGGAAGAGAGGCCTTTTCGTTCCCCCCATCACACCATATCGGAGCATGGCCTTGTAGGCGGCGGAGTTTATCCAAAGCCGGGAGAAATTTCCCTAGCGCATCGCGGTGTACTTTTTTTAGATGAGCTCCTTGAGTTTCGTAAGCAAACCCTCAATGTGCTGCGCCAGCCCCTTGAAGATGGTCACATTACCATTGCGCGTGCGGCGCAATCCTTGTGCTATCCGGCAGATGTTATGCTTATTGCCGCCATGAATCCCTGTCCTTGTGGTTATTTGACGGATTCCCGCAAAAGCTGTACCTGTAGCCTTGCGGAGATTCAGCGCTATCGCGCTCGCCTTTCCGGCCCGCTGCTTGACCGCATTGACCTGCATGTGGAAGTTCCCGCAGTGCCTTATGAAGATTTACGCACTCAGACAGCCGGGCGTTCCTCCAAGGCGATACGCGAAACAGTCAGCGCCGCCCGTGCCATTCAGACTGAGCGCTTTAAAAAAAGTGCCTGCCGCACCAATGCAGATCTCTCCGGGCGTGAGCTGGATTGCTATTGTAAGCTCTCTGCCGAGACGCATGCCTTTTTAGGCGAGGCCGTAACCACATTGCATCTTTCCGCCAGAGCCTATACGCGGGTGCTGCGCATCGCCCGCACCATTGCAGACCTGGAATCTGTCGAAGACCTCACAATAACTCATGTGGCAGAGGCGATAAATTATCGTGTGCTGGATCGTGCTGCATCGTAATGGGAAAAGGAAAATATACGTTGAATGCCAATAACTATACAATTTCAAACGTAAATTATTCTGGAATAGGTGTGCCGTGAAAACAAACTTTGTTCTCTCTCTGCTCCGCTGGAAAGGGGAATTGACTCAGCTTCCCTATACTAAAGGCATGCTCTTACTCTTTATTCTTGGATTTTTTTATAGGTATTTGAGTTATTTCGTTTATCTGTCCTTTACAAGTGATGCGCCCCTCACTCTCGCTGCCATTCAACAAGCCCAAGAGCAACAGCTTTTGCCTATGTTTACGCTTTTGCCGCTGGCGGTCCTGTTCTCTCTTTTAGACGCCAAACGCTTTCGGAACTTAGGGTTACCTCCCGCTCTGGCCTTTGGTATTAATGCGCTTACCCTTTTGCCGAAAATGGAGGCATCCAGCCTTTGGCGAATTATTGCAATGGCGCTCTTTGCATACCGAATAGCCCTCTGTATACTGCCAGGTCGCTCCGCATTCCCTTGTGCCATCGCTACAAATAAGGATGGAAAAACTGTACGCATCTATTCATGGCGACAGAAAAGATGACAGGCAGTTCAGAACAAGTTCGAGATATTTGCAATTCTTTTTCCCTTTACTCTGCCAGGCTTTCTGGTATTTCTATTTCAAAGTTTGTCGGCATGGGGGTGTCGGAGGGCCACAGGTGCACCCGCTTTGACCAGTCCGCCCCTGCGATATCCGGCTCAACAGCACGCTGTTTTTTTCCGTACCTGTCGAGTAGGGTTCGCCTTCCTGGAATGCCGGTGGCACTTTGCAGAAGAAGGTTATTCTCTTTGTTCCAGGCGCAGCGTGCCGATAGAGCGATGTAATTGAGAAGTCCTTCCTTGCGCAGGCGGAGGCAGAGATCGGCGTCTGCATAATGCCCTGGGGCAAAGGCTGAAGAAAATCCGCCAAGGCCGGAAAAATAGCGACTGCGTATCATGAAGCAATGGCTTGAAACAAGGTCGGTAGGCCGACTTTTCTCGGTGCTTTCGGCACTGCCAAAAGAAAAGATTGCTCCGTCACTGGGAGAGAAGGTACCGCCCATAATGTAGCGTCCATGGGGAATTTCCAAGATGCAGCCAATAGCGCCCGCGTGGGGCGAGTTTGTTGCTGTTTCAAGGAGAGAAGCCAGCCAGCCAGAGATGGGTTCTACTTCATCTTCCAGAAACACAAGCCACTCGCCGCTGGCCTGTGCGGCGCCCGCATTAGCGGAAAGCACCCGACCCGCATCAGAAGGAATGTGCAGTAATACAGGAGGATGTTTCACCATACCCTTGAGGCTGGCTCCAAGGGATTGCAGACTTGCGGCATCAACACCGGAACCGACAATAACAAGTTCTACTTCTGCTGCGAGAACCCCAAGGTTTGCGCACAAATTTATGAAAAAAAGAGTGGTGGCAAGGCTTACTTTGGCAATGGGAACAATAATGCTTATATGTGGGAGAATATTTTTTTTCTCATCGGTATCAAGGCGTACAGCCTGGGCCACATTTGCCTGAAGTTGCTGCACTGTGGGCATTAGCTTGTAAAAAAGGCCTTGACAGTAAACAAAGATCCATGATTCCCGCATATTTTTCTTATTGGCGCTGGTGCTCATGGAACTGGCATCAGTACGTTTTGTAAACTCGCAGGTAAGCAGATTGATATGGTGAAAATCAAAATGGCGCGAAAGCCGAACCCATAAATCCCAGTCTTCGTGAGCAAAAAGATATTCTGTAAAGCCGCCGGTATGCTCCAGACAGGCCCGCTCATGCATAACGTTCAATACAGGTGTAATATTGAACTGGAGCAGAGCATTTCGGTCAAAGGCTTGCTGCTTATATAGGGTTCTGCTGACAGTTACATACTCCCCCTCCCAGGGGCGTTGCGTAGCAAGGACGGCGCTGGAGTATACAACTTTTGCCCCAGTTTTCTGTGCGGCTGCGTATAATTGCGAAAGGTGCTGCTCGTAGTAAATATCATCGTCATCCAGATACGCGATATACTTCCCGCTGCTGGTGGCAATACCTGTATTCCGGGCGGCTGAAAGTCCCTTATTTCGGCTGTGTGTTATGAGGCGAATATCAAGATTTTTTTCAAAACTGCGCACAAGGGAGGATACATCCTCTCCCGCGTCATTCACTACAATAACTTCAAAGTTGCGAAAGGTTTGCAAGGCCAGACTGCGAAGTGCTATGGCCAGATAATCAGGTCGATTATGAGTAGGTACAATCACAGAGATCGCAGGGTTGCGCGTCATAAAAACCTCGCTGGAAGATAAAGACTGTTACACAATGAATTTTTATAGACTTTCATCACCCGCATCAGTCTTGGAAAGGAAAACGGTTGTATTCTCTTATGCCAACTCTCAGCCAAATTCCGAAATAAACTGGATTGAGAGTTGGAATTACAATTTTTTCTGGGCTTTTTTCATATCCTCTGCTGCTGCAGGAAGGCGACGCTCCGCTTCTTCTTTGCTGGGGTGATAAAAAAGCACCATTAAGTCTTGGTCTCCATTTTCCTGTCTGGCAATGCCTATGCCTTGATCCGGCCCCAGATTGCGTAAGGAAAGAAGCATCAGCACTCCATCTGTGCAGTCCAGTATCCCGCGAACGCGACCTTTTTCTGTTGGCTCTAAATTAAGTCTTGCCTCACAGTACATGGAAGGCGTAGCTCCTGCGCGGCTTTGTAAGTGCAGTTTGCCAAGACCAACCATACAGGTGCGGTCCATACTGCCTTCAAGCTCTATTCCTTTATATTTGGCAACAAGCGCAAGGGCAGGGCCGTCCATGGAAAAAGCTACAGGCGGAAGAGGTGCGGCAGATCGCTCTGCACATCCCGCAGTCGCGGCAAGGATAATAATCACACAGAAAGCAAAGATTCTAGCGCTTCTGCGCCGCGCTGTCAGGGGCCAACTACAAAAAATCTTGCCGAAGGCTTTCTCCAGAGAAGTTTTTGACATCACAGGCGCTCTCACGGTTACATGATGAATTCATCAATGAGTTCGCTGCACAATACAGCAAATTCAGTTTAGAATTTATCCATAAATAAGGATGTTCGCAGTCAATAGCTGCGTCAAATGCCTTTTTTGCTCTGGGTCGAGGACATAAGAGTCCACTCCCTCCGCAAAAAAACCATTTTTCTTGCTCTTGCCACACGCTCTCCTTATTTATGGATAAGTTCTTAGTCTTCCCTTAAAAAGTCTTCCAAAGGCTCTTAAGAGCTAAATGCCAAGAAAAGGCATAATTTTTATCGAATGATTTCAAAGCAGAAGCTGCTTTGAAATAAAGGCACGCCGCGCTGCTCGCTTGCGGGCGTCTGCTGGCGCATCCGCAGAGGCCATTGTGCAATGGCCTCTAATGCGGGAACTCAAGGGCTTTGCAGTTGAGTCAGTAATCACTAGGCGCATGTTCGGGGAAGGGTAGCCGCAGCTTTTTCCACATCCTCTACAAATTTAGCGCGTGCCTCATGCAGGCGTTTTGTCAGAGCAGGATCGTGCAACGCCAGAATTTGCGCGGCAAGCCAGGCTGCATTGCGGGCTCCTGCTTTATCCAGCGCAACGGTTGCTACGGGGAAGCCTGGAGGCATCATAACCGTTGCCAGCAGAGCATCCATCCCGCCAAGGGCGGAAGCGGTAATGGGAATGCCGATAACCGGCTTGATAGTGCGGGCAGCCACCGCGCCTGCCAGATGTGCCGCCATACCCGCAGCACAAATATATACCTGGCAGCCAGACTCTTCCAGCTCGGCTACAAGTTTTTCCGTGCGTTCTGGAGTGCGGTGGGCAGAGCTGATGGTAAAAAGGTGAGATATGCCAAGCTTTGCAAGTATTTCAACACAAGGTTGAACGGTTGCTTCATCCGACAGGCTGCCCATAAAAATAGCTACTTGTGGCATGATCAATCCTTTTTAATTTGAGGGGATTACTTTTTTCGCGTGCAAGCAAAGCAGTTTCGTAAGCCCTTGTTGCCGATATCCCTACGAAAATGCATGTGTTCCATACGAATGCAGTCTGCGGCTGCGTAAGCATTTTTCTGAGCTTCCGCAAGGGTTTCCCCAAGGGCCGTCACCCCCAAGATACGCCCGCCATTGGAAACGATGTTCCCGGCGTTATTTTGTGTTCCAGCTTGAAATACTTTCACTTTTCCTGAGGCAACAGCCTCTGCCTCCACAATACCGTGAATGGGCATAGTCTTGGGGTATTCCCCAGGATACCCCTTGGCGGCGATAACCACGCACAAGGCCGTTTCTGCACTGTGCGTAAGGTTTACCTCGTGTAATCTGCCCTCGGCACAGGCCAGCATGACATTCAGCAAATCACCCTGAAGGCGCATAAGAAGTGGCTGGCACTCCGGGTCGCCAAAGCGCACATTAAATTCCAGCACCTGAGGGCCTTGGTCCGTCATCATCAGACCTGCATAGAGAATACCGGAAAAGGGACAACCCTCGTCGGCCAAAGTAGCAAGCACAGGGCGAATAACCAGATCGACTATTTCCGTGTATCTATCGGCAGGCAGAACAGGGGCTGGACTATAAGCTCCCATGCCACCTGTATTGGGGCCGATATCACCATCAAAAACAGCCTTGTGATCCTGCGCGGAAGGAAGGGGAATAACAGTATCACCTTGGCAAAAGGCCAAAAAGGAAGCCTCTTCGCCCACCAAAGTATCCTCAATAACAACTGTTTCACCAGCCGTCCCAAAAACTTTCTGCACCAGCATGGTTTGCAAGGCTTCCAGCGCCTCATCCGCATTCTTGGCAACAACAACGCCTTTCCCCGCAGCAAGGCCATCCGCCTTGATCACGAGGGGAACATTGCGCTCCCGCACATACTGCGCTGCCTTCTCGTATTCGGTGAATACCGCAAAATCAGCCGTGGGAACCCCTGCGGCACGCATAATGCGCTTGGCAAAAGCCTTGGAACCTTCAAGTTGTGCCGCACAGGCGCGAGGGCCAAAGCAGGGAACGCCCACTTTTTCGCAGGCATCAACAATACCGAGCACCAGGGGAAGCTCAGGGCCGGGAATGACAAAGTCAACCTTATTTTTTTGGATAAAGTCCATAATTGCCGGGATGTCACCATCAGAAAGGGCGACATTTTCTCCCTCAAGGGCTGTACCACCATTGCCGGGGGCAATGAAAATATGAGAACAGCATGGGCTTTGCCGCAGCTTCCAGGCAAGAGCGTGTTCACGTCCGCCAGAACCTATAATGAGAATACGCATAATTCCAGTTCCTTCGCGTTTATTTATCTTTTTCACGCAGCGCAATGCCAAGCTCACGCAATTGCTTGCCCGCTACAGGAGAGGGTGCATTTGTCATAAGGCAGGTACCCTTTTGCGTTTTCGGGAAGGCAATAACATCACGAATGGATGGGGTGTCTGTCAGCAGCATAATAAGCCGGTCAAAGCCAAAGGCGATGCCGCCGTGGGGGGGAGCGCCCTGCTCAAGCGCCTGCGTTAGAAATCCAAATTGGGCTTCTGCCTCTTCTGCGGAAAAGCCAAGGGCGAGAAACATTTCCCGTTGAATGTGTGCCGCGTGGTTGCGGATAGATCCGCCCCCCACCTCAGTTCCGTTCAGCACCATATCATAAGCCCGGGCAAGGGCTGCCCCCGGATTGCTTGTCAGCGAGGGGAGGCTTTCTACCTGTGGTGAAGTAAAAGGGTGGTGGCAGGCTACATAGCGCTTTTCATCGGCATCGTATTCAAAAAGAGGAAAATCTGTAACCCAAAGAAAATTATGTGTATCTTTGGGAATGAGCCCAAGGTGTGCGCCTAATTTGACCCGCAGGTTACCAAGGGCGGCGTTGACCATACCCGGTTCGCCCGCCTGAAAAAATACAATGTCGCCCACTTCAAGTCCAAGGGCCTGCTTGAGGTTTGCGCGTTCAGTATCGGAAAGAAATTTCGCAATGGGCGATTGCCATTCATCCGCACGAATCTTAATCCACGCAAGACCTTGAGCTCCATAAATCTTCACAAATTCGGTAAAGTCATCAATATCCTTGCGAGAGAGGCTTTCACCACCAGGAACGCGCATCGCCTTCACCAAGGGAGCTGTGGCAAAAAGGCGAAATCCCGAACCCGCAACAATGGTGGTAACGTCCCGGAGCCGAAGGTCAAAGCGGGTATCCGGCTTATCCACTCCGTATTCTTCCATGGCCTGCGCATAGGTCATGCGGGGAAAGGGAAGGGGAATATCTTTGTTCAATACATCTTTAAAAACGCGGGACATCAATCCTTCTGCCATTGTCATTACAGTGCTTTCATTGACAAAGGACATTTCAATGTCAATCTGAGTAAATTCCGGTTGCCGGTCAGCGCGCAAGTCTTCATCCCGAAAGCAGCGGGCAATCTGAAAATAACGGTCAAGCCCACTCACCATTAAAAGTTGTTTAAACAACTGGGGAGACTGAGGCAGTGCGTAAAATTCACCCTGATTAATCCGGCTTGGCACAAGAAAATCGCGTGCGCCTTCTGGTGTGGATTTTGTCAGGAAAGGTGTTTCCACCTCTATAAAGCCACCCTCATCAAGGTATGTACGCACAGATTGCGCTGTCTTATGGCGAAGGCGTAAGTTGTGCGTCATGCGCGGGCGGCGCAAATCCAGATAACGATACTGCAACCTCAAATTTTCTGCCGGCTCATTGCGATCTTCAATGACAAAGGGCGGCGTGACAGAGGTATTCAGCAATGTCCAGCTTCGCACGACAACTTCAATTTCCCCTGTGGACATATGCGAATTCGTCATACCCTCCGGGCGGGAGCGTACATATCCCTCAATGGCAACGACATATTCAGAGCGTAAAATATGCGCCTTCTCATGCGCCTTGGGAGCCACTTCTGGAATGAAGACTACCTGAGTGAGTCCTTCTCTGTCTCGCAGGTCAACAAAAATCAAACCGCCGTGGTCTCGGCGAAATTGTACCCATCCCGTCAGGCAAACTTCTGCACCCATATGGGTGTGGTTCAGCTCGCCGCAGGTGTGAGTTCGGGTAAAGCTGCCAAGGGGCTCGATATATTGCTGGTGCTCCTGCTGGATGCTGATGTTCTGTGCCGCTGCCAGTGCGTCATGCTGATTACTCATATATTCCTCAAAATGATGCGCTAAAAGGCATCGTTAGACCATTTATGTAATATCATCAGGAGCCTTGCCCCTGAACCTCAACAGTTTTTGAGACCAAGGGCTCTGCCCCCGGCACCAGGCAGCAAGGACTCTGCCCCGATCCCCGGCACCAGGGGCTCTGCCCCTGGACCCCGGCAGGGGAAATGATTTCCCCTGCACCCCTCATTGGGGGTATATTTGTAATGCGAAGGGGCATCATTACGCAGAATATTCAGGCAAAAGTTTTTTGAGCAATGGCAAGCTCGCTTATGAGAACTAGGTATGCTGCAACAGTATGTTTAAAGTATGGTAAATCTCTTACTGTGGATGAGGAGGGAGGGGGTCTGGGGGAGGGAACCAAAAGGGGATCATCCCCTTTGGGTTCCCTCCCCCACATAATATTAGCCATGCACTGCAACAACAAGCGACGAAGGGTAGCAAAGGCCTCATACATTCCAA
>JAVBJS010000021.1:0-23117 GCA_031546885.1 Desulfovibrio sp. | reverse complement strand
GATAAGTTCTTATTCTGTGGCAATGACAATGCTCTAGACCCTGCTGCGCTTGGAGAATTGTTACTCTCTACAAATATATATTTCGGGTGCAAAGTGTGTATATGAAGCTATACCCACTTTGCACAAAATATACACATGTACATGTGACTAAAAAAACAAAAGCGTTGCAAACCTCGAAACTTTTTGTGTATAAACCAGCCTGATTGGGAGCTAGCCCGGACATTTTATGAAGACACTGGGAAAGAGAAAGCCCCAAGGAATTGAATTCCTTGAATGCCCCTTCGCAGAGCCTGTGCCCTCCTCCATAATTTATATGAAGCAAGGCTATTTCCGGCACCAAGGGGGATTATGCCCCCTTCCCCTTTATAAAGCCATGATACAGCAGCCTCCCTTAATTGTAACAATACTCTTCAGAGCTACACAGCGCTGATGTCCCCTATATTATGCTACCCTGCCGGCTATACCGCGTTCTGGGAGCTATCTATTTTCAAGGTCACAGGATTCTATGAAAGACAGTATAATAAATAAAAAACTCTACACCCTCTGCTTATCTATTATGGGTGTTCTTGTTTTACTTTTTGGATATATATCTATTCAAAGTATTATCAATCTTAAAGAAAATTTTACAGTTCTTGCATCTCATCCTCTTGTTGTTGCTTCTTCTGCCTATCGCCTTCGCACTATTATCACTGAAAACAAGCTAAAGATACATATGTTCAGCGCAGAAAATTCCTTCACTGACGTATCCATGATACACAGTGCCCTTGATGACATGGAAAAACATGGAACTGCGGAACTGGATATCATGTTTGAAAAGTATCTTGGGCCACGTAAAACTGTTGAAGACTTGCAAACGGCATTCCTGACGATAATGCAGTTGGAAACAAATATTCTACAAAATCCAACAAACTATACAGGCCCCACTGCACAAAATTTTATAAAAGAGCACCTTGATCCACAATACGATCATATCACCAAACTTACAGAAAATATGTTGACATTTATTACGGGAACAGTAGATCGCTTAACCACAGAGTCAACCATCATAGTGCGAACAGTTGCCTTTTCAACTCTCTTTTTTATACTTTCCTTTGGGGTGATTATTGTTTTTTTTAATCGCTCCATTGCTGCAAGAACACGCGACAGGCAGTATAATGACTTTTTACTCAAAGTACTTTCGTCTCACGCAGATGCTGTCTTCATGGTCTATAATGTCAAAACAGACCAGATGGAATTTGTCTTCGCCAATGCGGAGCGCATTCTGGGTATACATCCCGACGTTTTAACGCACGACAGGCTGGCTTTATTTCAATACTGCACCTCTCCTGAAATCAGTTCCCTGGCAGCAGCCTTTGAAGCCAAAACCATCACAGAGTGCATTGAGCGTGAGTGCGTTTATACCAATCCCCTTACGAGCAAGGAATCGTGGATCTCTTTTGCCGTTTACCCGGTTACAACAGAAGACGACCTTGAACGCTATATTATTTCTGTGCGGGATTTAACAACCGCAAAGCGCAACCAGCAGGTATTGAACGATGCGTTATCCAGCGCTCAAAGCGCCAACGCGGCAAAGAGCGACTTTTTGGCTCGTATGAGCCATGAAATACGCACACCGCTCAATGCTATTATCGGCATGGGGAGCATTGCGGCAACATCGCTGGATAATAAAAACCGCATTCAAGACTGCCTCAATAAGATTAACCTTTCTTCCAAGCATCTCCTGACTCTTGTGAATGACATCCTTGATATGGCAAAGATTGAAAGCGGCAAATTTTCCATCATGCACGAGAAGTTTAATGTATCTGACCTGATGAGGAATCTTGTTTCTCTTATTCTTCCAGAAATGAAAGAAAAAAATCATACCTTGAGCGTCAATCTCCCCATTTTTTCGTACGAAATGCTTATGGGTGATGCTGTCCGTTTAAATCAGATACTGCTCAATATTTTATCAAATGCAATAAAGTATACAAATGAAGGTGGGAAAATAAGCCTTGAAGTAGAAGAACGCGAAGGAACCCTGCCCAACAGCGTATCATTGCGTATTACCGTCTCTGACAATGGTATTGGCATGACGGAAGCCTTTCAGCAAAAAATATTTCTTCCCTTTGAGCAAGAAGAAAGAACCATGTCCGCTCGGCGCAGCAGCACGGGAATGGGCATGGTCATTACAAAAAATCTCGTGCAGCTTATGAATGGCGTTGTTATTGTCCATAGCAAGGCCAATGAAGGATCGACGTTTATCATCGAATTGCCTTTCACTGTACACTGCGAGCCGGATTGTCCCTGCAAAAATGAATTGCAAAACTCTGGGCTGCGGGTGCTTTTTGTGGATACCAACCCCGTAACATGCAATGCCGCCGCTCTGTTTTTTTCAAAGATGGGCATCCCCATAGACTGGGCATATTCGTCAGAGGAGGCCTACGCCAAAACTCTTGCCGCACAAGAGCAAGGCGCTGGATATAATGTGGCTCTCATTGACTGGGAAATTCTTGAGCTGAACGGGTCAGATATAACCACCCGGCTACATGCGCTCATGGGTGATGCTCTCTCCATCATTGTCATTTCCCCTTATGATATTGGAAGTCGCACAATTGACCCCGCAGCATACGCCATTAATGGCTTTCTGCCAAAGCCCCTCAGCAAATCACCCTTACTCAATTTGCTTGCACATCTCACTGTGAGCGAAGCAGCTCTTTCTTCCTGCGTGCTGAAAGCGGAAAGCGCCCCTCCTGAATTTTCTTTCGAGGGTAAACGCATTCTTGCTGTGGACGATGTTGCCATTAACATGGAGATCATTGATATTTTACTCACAGAGCATGGCGCCGACATTACCAAAGCCACGAATGGAAAAGAGGCTCTTGATATTTTTGCCACCTCCCCCCAAGGGTATTACGATATTATATTAATGGATATACAAATGCCTGTAATGGATGGATATACGGCCACAAAGGCCATTCGCCAACTTTCCCGGCAAGATGCTGCCACCATCCCTATAATAGCCATGACAGCCAACGCTTTTTCGGAAGATGTGCTGCTGGCAACCAACGCCGGCATGAATTACCACATTGCAAAACCCATTGACCCTCCCACACTGTACCTTGCCCTTGAGCAGTTCCTCACCACAAATGCTCGTGATGTACGCCAATAAAGAGAGAAAATAAGAACTTATCCATAAATAAGGAGAGCGCGTGGCAAGAGCAAGGAAAATGGTTTTTTTGCGGAGGGAGTGGACTCTTATGTCCTTGACCCAGAGCAAAAAAGGCATTTGACGCAGCTATTGACCGCGAACATCTTTATTTATGGATAAGTTCTAAGTTAAACTGCCTCACACCAGCGTGCGCCACCCCCTTGCGTTCATCGCACAATGCAACGAACGCATATTCACGAGCGACCTTGGACGATAAATTCCAGGGCCGCTCGTGCCTTTTTAGCCAGTTTACTCTGGCATCTACCAAGCAAAGGAAACAAAAAGACTTTAAAAGAAAGGCGCGCTGCGCTGCTCGCTTGCGGGCAACTACGCAGTTTTATGGCGTCTTTCCTCCAGAGTCCGTTGCGGTGTCCAGTGCAACGGACTCTGGCGATTGCGCAGCAAGCGCTCTCCAAAATTTTACCCGGAACCCAAAAAAATGAGTTCGTTGCATTGTGCAACGAACTCATTTTGCGAAGGTGCTGCCGGACGAAGGCCGCACTTGGCAGCAAAGCACAGATCTTCATATTAGCATGTACTCCTGACAATGTGTTGAAAAAGTGAAAACAATATGAACTAGCGCACTGCCCCATTGTAAATTGGCCCGACTCTGCTAACAAGCTAAAAAACTATATAGCTATTTATATGAGCTGTGCGCATTGTGCGCCACTACGGGCGTCATCAGGAAATGTCCATGCTTCAACCACACGCATAACAACATTCCCAAGGACACGTTTATGTTAGCTGTGAATAGACATCATTTTTTTCGCTTATCCTGTACAATAATCATAGTTGCTTTATGCCTTTCCCTTTCAGGATGCTTTTCTCTCATCGATCGATTAGTCTTCAGTAACGCTACAGATTCATGGAAAACAATAGCAGATGTAAAACAATCAATAGGCACTGGGCATGTAGAAGAACTACAAGATGGAACCAAACTGCATTCATGGTTTATATCGCGTACAAAAACCACACCGGCCTACACAAAATCCGAGTGGGTGGAAGTCGCTAAGGATCCCCTGACTGGTTTACCAAAGAGTGAATACAGAACTACCTATTTCCCCGAAAGTACAATAACATATACCTGCGATATTCAAATATATGAAGACCTGAACGGTAATATTTTCAGCACACATTGGTCGGGAGACATTTGCACTACTCTTTTAAAAAAGTAAGGCAAACGTGTATAACAGTTATCACAACAAAATATACAAGGAATTATCATGTACACGCGCATTTTACTCCTGACAATCGCGCTTTCTCTTGCCCTGACTGGATGCTCTATTCGCACAAAGAAAATGGAGATTTATGGCAAAGACGAATTTATGCAGTCGGGATCTCTTATTTATATTACAAAAGACGAGAAAGAGGGTGAAATCGGGCTTATTCCTCAAAAAACCGTAGTGCAAGAGCTATTAGAAAAAGGGTTTGCTCCCTTCACTACAGGGATAACGCTGGCCTCAAAGTACGAAACATTCCAAGAAGCCCTTGCCTCCGCCACAAAAAGTTCTGCCAATTACCTTGTCATGCCAATGCCTACAATGTCGCCCTTCAACAAGTTTAAAATGGAATTCCATCTATCAATTTTTGCCGTACCGAGCGGACAAAGACTCTATATGCAGCGAATCAGCATTAGGCCACCCTTTGCCGTCTGGTCTGACCCACCACTTACCCAGCAAATATTAGAAGAAGGAATACAAGAGGTTATTACGCCCCTCTTTATCAAAATACAGTAAGCTGCATAGTACTTTCATCCTGACTGCTAATCCCCAGAGGCCATTGTTTAATGGCCTCTGGCAACTGAGCAGCAGGCGCCCGCAAGGGAGCAGCGTAGCGTGCCTTTTTTATGCGCTATCCGCGCTACACCGCTCCCTGTTTACCCCGGTAGAAAAGCCGCAAGCGCAAGGCGTTCATAACGACAGAGCCGGAACTAAGGGCCATAGCCGCGCCTGCCAGCATGGGGGAGAGCACTGGCCCGCCAAGGAGATAGACAAGGCCAGCCGCAAAGGGAATGCACACAACATTGTAGGCAAAAGCCCAGAAAAGGTTTTCCTTGATATTGCGCAGTGTTGCCTTGCCAAGGCCAATGGCAGGCAGCAGACCGCGCAGGGTATGCTGCATCAGCACGACATCGCCGGATTCCATGGCCACGTCAATAGCTCCTTTCATGGCAATACCCACATCAGCGCGGGCAAGGGCAGGCGCATCATTTACCCCGTCGCCCACCATACCAACAACGTGCCCCTGCTGCTGCAACCGAGCGACCGCAGCTTCTTTTTCTTCCGGCAGTACCTGGGCTATAACCTGGGTTATCCCTATCTGCCTGGCAACGGCGTGGGCGGTGCGACTGTTGTCTCCCGTAAGCATGACACAGGCAATGCCCATGCTGTGCAGTTCCTGTATGACAGAAGCGGCCTCTGGCCGAATGGGATCGGCAATGGCAAAAATTGCCACGGCAGCACCATTGATAGTGAGTATAACGGGTGTCTTTCCTTCGTCGGCATAGCTGGCGAGGCTGTCTTTGAGAGAATCGTAGCCGGGGGGTTGATCATTAAGAGAGGCGTTGCTGACAGTGACGTGTAGCGCTCCCGTTGGAGTGAGCACATCTGCGGCAACACCTCGGCCGGGGGTGGCGGAAAAATTTTCCACAGGCCAGAAGGAAAGGCCCTTTTCTTCCGCTTTTTGCGTAATGGCTCGAGCCAGAGGATGCTCGGAACCACGTTCTACAGAGGCGGCAATTTGTAAGAGCGTATCCGCTACGGGGGAAAAGTCGGTGAACGCTGAGGAGCCCGGCAGGATGGTGGAACGGTCGGATGATGTTACGGAGGCTGCCGGAGTTTCCGGGGCGACTTCGGCTGTAGGTTCCAGCACGGCAATATCCACAAGGGCGGCACGACCCTGGGTGAGGGTGCCGGTTTTGTCAAATACCATGGTGGAGATGTGAGCGGTACGCTCAAGGGTTTCACCGTTTTTAAAAAGAACGCCAAGCTGAGCCCCGCGCCCGACGCCCACAACAATGGACATGGGCGTGGCAAGCCCCATGGCGCAGGGGCAGGCTATAACCATTACTGAAACAAAGATGCGAACGGCAAAGGAGGCAGAATCTCCCCACAGCCACCAGCCAAGCGCAGCAAGGGTGGCTATGGCTATAACCGCTGGAACGAAATAAAGGCTTACGGTATCGGCAAGGCTGGCAATGGGGGCCTTGCTGGCCTGGGCTGCCTGCACAAGGTTGACAATGCGAGCCAGAACCGTGTCTGAGCCAACGCGCTCAGCCCGCATGAAAAACGCACCCTGCATATTCATGGAACCACCTGCAATAGTAGCGCCTACGCCTTTTTCCACATGCATGCTTTCCCCGGTGAGCATTGACTCATCTACAAAAGAAAGCCCCTCAATGACGACGCCATCCACCGGAATGCGGCCGCCGGGGCGTACCAGCAAAATATCCCCTACATTCACGGCTGCAAGGGGAACATCCTCATGCGGCGCAGTGCCATAGTGAATATTTTCTGGTGTATCATCAGATGAAACGCCGGAAAGAATAACGCGAGTGGCGGTCTCCGGCGCCAGCTCCAGCAGGCCTTTCATGGCGTTGCCGGTTTGCACCTTTGAGCGCGCTTCCGCGTATTTGCCAAGAGATACAAGAGCAATGACCACGGCGGCGGATTCAAAATAAAGCTCAATACTTCCGTGGGCTGTGCCAAAAAGCATGTCCAAGATGCCTGCGGAGGGTGTGCCGGCGGCATGGACGCTTGCCGCAGCGGTTGGATGCGTAGCCAGCACAATAATATTCCATATACTGAAGAGAACGGCTGCGCCTGTACCAAGGGCTACAAGGCTGTCCATGGTAGGAGATTTTCGCCAGAGGGCTGGCAGGCCCTGTATGAAAAACCGTCGCCCAATCCATAGAACAGGCAAACACAGCGCGCACTGTACCAAGGCAAAGGTGAGGGGTGCCGTTTGTGGATGCAGGGACGCGGGAAGGGGCATGCCCAGCATTTCTCCCATGGAAAAGATAAGAAGCGGAATGGCAAAAAGAAAGGCAGGAATAATTTCACGCTTGCGGGCTTCCAGCTCGCGCTGCTGCTCTTGCTGCTGTTTTTTCCAGCGGTCGGCAGCTTCGGTCAGCGCATCTTTTCCAAGGGGAACGTGGTATTGTTCCGCTGTAAAGCCAAGGTCGGCCACCGCCTTGAGAATGGCAGCACTTGCAATTTGGGGGTCACTCTCAGGGCGCAAGACAATCTGCGCCGAGTTGGAAGCAAGGCTTACACTGACTTGTGCTACTTCCGGCATGGAACCGAGAACACGTTCAATGCGGGAGGAGCAGGCCGCGCAATGCATGCCGCCAAGGGCAAATTCAAGGGGAGGAGGTGTTTTTTGCATGAGGGTATCCTTATGGCGCTGATCGCTGTGAAGTTGTCAGTGATGGGAAGGGGGCGGTTGATTTTGCCGCCTGCGGCAATGTTTATGCGAGCAAAGAGGGGCGGTTTTCCCCTGTTCTCAATTCAGGGTTGTACTAGTTATCCTTACAGCACTAGTTACTTTATGGAAACAATTGTGCTTGTCTCATTGGACTCATTCTTTTGGCCCACCGTTTGCATATTGGAGGCACGGGGAAGAAAATTCCTTCCGGCCGCAATGAAGCAGATGGCTTGCCGATTATTATGTTTTGCTGATTTCAGCAAGGCTAATGAGGAAACGGCACTCTCCATACAGGTAGAGCCTGGTGGAAAAAGATGCCGTGCGGCAAAGTTTGCAGAGGCAGGAGGCTTTTTTTGCATATTCCTTCTTACCCTTAATGCGGGCGTAGCCGTGTCAAGGATTTATATGAGCGAGAGCGAAAAGTATTTTCGCACATCGTGTTTCTACGCCTCACTCTCCCATGCCGGAGGAGAGGAGTAATCCCAATGGCGATTACAGTATACCATGGCGGAAGTGCCGCATGGAAGCGGCCTGCATAGTGCGCCGTCAAACGAAAGTAATATTCATGGAGGAATATTATGAGTCTTACAATTAATCATAACATGATGGCGATGAACGCCGCTCGGAACCTTGGTAATTCTTACGGAAGCCTTGCTACCTCAGTACGCCGCCTGTCTTCAGGCTTACGTGTTGGGCAAGCATCGGATGACGCAGCAGGCCTCGCAATCCGCGAACTGATGCGCTCTGAGATTGCAGCAATGAATCAGGGCATTCGTAACGCTAACGACGGCATTTCGCTTCTGCAAACAGCAGACGGCGCTTTGGGAATTATCGACGAAAAGCTCATCCGCATGAAAGAATTGGCCGAACAGGCAGCAACCGGTACATACAATTCTGATCAACGCGCCATGATCGACTCCGAGTACCAGGCAATGGCTTCGGAAATTACCCGAATCGCCAACTCAACGGATTTTAACGGCGTTCACCTGCTTAACGGTAACTTGTCGTCTTCTGTTCACAATGGTGATAGTCTTACCTCAACAGGCAAGCTGAAAATTCACTTTGGTACAGCTAACGACTCTGCAGAAGACTATTACTACGTTGCCATTGGTGACGCAACAGCTTCTGCCCTTGGCGTTGGTAGCCAATCCGACCCCGCAAGCGCTGCATACACAGTATCCACTCAGGGTGCTGCCCAGCGTGCTCTTGATGGTCTGACGGCTGCAATTACCTCCAAGGACAAGATTCGCGCTAACCTTGGTGCCATGCAAAACCGCTTGGAAAACACCATCAGCAACCTGCAAACACAGGCTGAAAACCTGCAAGCCGCTGAATCACGCATCTCTGACGTGGACGTGGCCCAGGAAATGACAGAGTTCATTCGTAACCAGGTGCTTACACAGGCCTCAGTAGCCATGCTCTCGCAAGCTAACTCTATGCCTCAGATGGCCATGAAGCTTATTGGTGGCTAATCCCGTACGGACCTTGTCCTACAAAAATCCCCGACGTATATCTATACGTCGGGGATTTTGACGCTGCGCTGTCCGCTTACGGGCACCTGCTGTTCACTGGCCTCCAATTGAGCCTTTATAAAAAGACAAAAGAGTTCGTTACATTATGCAATAAACTCCTCTATGAAACATTCAGGTTAGGGTTGATTTCTTGAGTGCTTCATGCCATACCCAAGATGCCAATCTGCGTTTGACTTTTTTAGGCGTAGCTATTTATAGATAGCTTGCTAACGTGAACGTTTATTAAACTTTTATTTTAAGCTTCTCCTACACAGTTGTCTTGAGAAAAGAAGATATTTGGCAAGATCTTCTTTCTACGATTGATATAATACTTATAATCGTATATACTTTGTGGCAAGGACGCAGCATGACTAACAGGCAACGCAGAGACAACTGGAAGAGCACTGAACGCGTGGCAGATGAATTTCATAAAGTAATACCTATTGCGGAACTTTGCGTGGGTATGCAGGTTATCCCGCCTCGCGTGAACTGGTCGGGCAAGCCGCAGCATTATGGAAAAGAGCTGTTCATAGACTCTCCAGAAACTCTAAAAAAAATCAAGGCGCTGGGCATTGCAGAGGTCACTATTGATCTTGCTCGCTCTGCGGATGCGCTTTTTACCAAGGATTTACCCAAAAATCCTATATTTAAGCACCCTGCTCTTGCCTTTAAGCAGGCCGATACCCTTGCGGAAGAACTCCCCAAAGCCGCACAGGCGCATTCAGACTGCATTGCTTACGCTCGGCGCTTTATGACAGCCGTCAACTTTGGCCGGGCCAATTTCAGCGCAGCAACCGACTTGGTACAAAATATGATGAGCAGTGTAGAGCGTAACCCTGATGCGCTCCTAACCCTTGCCTGGATGCATCGGTGCGACTCTTATACCTATGTTCACTGTGTGAATGTTTCGATCTTGGCAACATGTTTCAGTCGTTTTTTAGGACACAGTGAGGAAGAGGTTTTTACCGCCGGCGTGAGTGGACTTTTCCATGATCTTGGCAAGGCTCTTATTCCGCAAAATATTTTAAATGCTCCTCGCAAGCTCTCGGAGAAGGAATTTTGCCAACTTCGCAAACATCCTGAATTAGGGCATGAAGAGCTTTCTAAAGTCCCCGGAATTTCCCCAGATGTTTTATTAGGTGCCTTGGAGCACCACGAAAAATTTGATGGTTCGGGGTACCCCAAAAGATTGTCAGGCTATCAGATAAGCCGGGTTGGCTCCATCACAGCCATAGCCGATGTGTATGACGCTCTTACCAGCCGTCGTGTTTACAAAGGTGCCATGTATCCGCACAAGGCCCTTGGCATTATGTATAATGCTCGCAATAAAGAATTCGCTACGGAATATGTGGAACAGTTTATCCGTATGGTAGGTATTTATCCCGTGGGAAGCATTGTTCTTTTAGAAGACAAATGCCTTGCTGTGGTCGTTGCCAGCAATCCGGAGCGTCCCACCCAGCCCAAGGTACTCATTGTGCGAGGAGAAAAAGGGCAAACCCTGTTCCCGCCTCAACCCTATCAAATTGTTGAGGGTGGACCAACTATAGCCGCTTGTATTCCACCCGAGAAAACAACAATAAACCCACATCAAGTGCTTGGAATTAAAGAGTATAACCGTATCGTTGCGTAATAAACACCCTTATGAACTCAAAATACGCATTATTGGTGCGGGATCTTTTTTGTTGCGCCCTCATTATTGGCCTCATCGTTGCCCTTGCCGCCCACGGTGCCGTTTCCAGCGGGTATAACTGGCAGTGGTCGCGGGTGTGGCCATATTTCTTACGGGTAACCCCCACAGGCCTACAGTTGGGCACACTCATCACAGAGGGGCTTGCCTGCACCCTGCGCATTAGCGCGCAAGCCCTTGTTCTGGCAGTTTTTGCCGGTCTTGTGGCTACTGTGCTGCGTCTGACCGGGGGGCCCGTCTCGCGAAGTACCAGCATCGCTTATATTCAGCTTGTGCGAAATACTCCGCTTATGGTGCAACTTTTGGCCCTTTATGCTGTTATTCCGGCCGCCTGGAATGTTTCTGCTGAAACGGTTGCAATACTGGCCCTTGGCTTCTTTGAAGGAGCCTACATGGCAGAGAATTTTCGCTCAGGCATACTTGCCGTTCCCGTCGGACAGTGGGAGGCCGCGCAGAGCCTCGGGCTGCCCTTGCATGTCTGCTGGGCACGCATAATTCTGCCCCAAGCCCTTAGGCACTGCCTCCCTCCCCAGGTAAGCCAGTGCGTCTCTCTGCTCAAGGACAGCTCTCTGGCAGGACTCATCGCTGTGGGGGAGCTGTCGCAAAAAAGCGGACTCCTCGTTTCAGATACCCTCCTAAGCTTTGAAGTGTGGCTCCCTGTGGCACTCATCTATCTTGCACTGGCCCTCGCCCTTGCCGCTCTGGCAGAGTATGGAGCAAAAAAGTTGGGCTAGGTGATACCAATTTACCATCAAATAAGATACTTTCCCGCCCTCCCCTTCTCTCTATATTTTCTTTGCCAGTTGACAGGCCAGCCAGATTCAATTAAGAAGTTGTGTTCCTTGCTCGTCTGAAAGTCAGACGGGCCCCATGCCCAAAAGGAGGATAGCATGAGAAAGTTTGAAAATCTCCTGCTTTTGTCCCCTGAACTTTCATCTGATGCTCGCGGCACTCTTCTTGAGATGCTTAAGGGTGTTATTGAACGTGAAGGCGGCAAAATGCTGGCAGAAGACCATTGGGGTATGCGCGATCTTGCCTACCCTGTAAAAAAGCAGATGCGCGGTTACTATGTGCGTCTTGAATTTGCCGCTCCAGGAAGCCTTGTGGCAGAGCTTGAGCGTAACATCCTTATTAGCGATGGCATTTTCAAGTTTATTACGGTGAAGCTTGCTGATACGGTGGAGGAGGTAGCGTAATGGGTTTTAAGAAGAAATTCACTCCGCGTCGTAAGTTCTGCCGGTTTTGCGCAGACAAGGATCTCCCTTTGAATTACAAGCGTCCTGACATTTTGCGGGACTTTGTCAATGAGCGGGGCAAGATTATTGCTCGCCGTATAACAGGCGCATGTGCGCATCATCAGCGTTTGGTTACAACGGAAATTAAACGTGCGCGTCAGATGGCCCTTTTGATCTACACCGCGACTCACGCTTGTGATGTCAAGAAAAAGAGCGTGTTGTAGGAGGGTTTATGAAAATTATTTTACGTTCTGATGTTGAAAATCTTGGTCGCCTTGGCGATCTTGTGGAGGTAAAGCCGGGATATGGTCGCAATTTTTTGCTTCCCCAAGGCTTTGCCATGCTGGCCACACCTTCCAATTTGAAGGTGTTTGAACTTGAGCGCAAAAAATTGCAGGCAAAGGTAGAGGCTCTTCGTGGAGCAGCTTCCTCCATGGCTGACAAAATTGCGGCAGCGAAAGTATCCATTTCTATGCGCGTTGGTGAAAATGACAAGCTTTACGGCTCAGTCACACCGGTGCTCGTTGCGGAAGCTCTTGCAGCCCAAGGTATTGACGTTGACAGACGCCGTATCTTGCTTGATTCTCCCATTCGGGCTCTTGGAGATTACGTTGTGCGTATTCGTCTGCATGCGGACGTTGTGGCAGAACTTAATTTCTCCATTCTCCCGGAACGCCTGGTTCACGCTGATGATGTATCTGTAAAGCAGGCAGACCATGACAACGAGCAAGCCTCAGCAGCGCAAGCCGCAGAATAAGTTCTCTCAATCCGGCTTTTCCTCCTTTGGGGGGGAAGCCGGTAACTCTGCCGGTCAGGAAACTGCCTCCGCAGATATGCTTCGTAATATCCCCCCACACAGCGTTGAAGCAGAACAGGCTGTGCTTGGGGGGGTATTTTTAAAGCCGGATTCGCTTTTTATTCTGGTAGACATCCTATCCGAAGCAGATTTCTATTTACCCGCCCACAGCCTCATTTTTGGGGCCTTTCGGACGCTTTTTCAAAAAAGCGCTCCCATCGACCTTGTTTCCACCGCCGAACAACTTAAATCGCAGTCGCAGCTAGAAGAAGCAGGCGGTGCCATTTATCTTGCCGATCTTGGCCGAAGCATCATCAGCGCAGCTAATGCCGAATATTATGCGAACCTTGTCCGCGACAAGTCCATGGCTCGGCAACTCATTGGCTCATGTGCAGACATTATTTCCAATAGCTACGACCCAAGCCAGGATGTACGCGCACTGCTGAACGATTCGGAGCAGGCCATCTTCGCCATTTCCCAGCGAAGTTCCGGCAAGTCTTACAAAGATGCCGGTGAACTTACCCGTAAAGTTTTTGACGACCTGCACGCCCGCGCTAACAAGCGCGAGCTTATCACAGGTGTACCCACAGGGTATTCGCGGCTTGACCATATGACAGCCGGCTTGCAACCCTCAGATCTTATTATTCTTGCTGCCCGTCCTTCCATGGGCAAGACAGCCTTTGCCCTGAATATTGCCATGCGGGCAGCCATTCGGAGTAATGTTCCCACTGTCATCTATTCCCTTGAAATGTCCATGGAGCAGCTTATCATGCGTATGCTGTGCGCCTGGGGCAAGGTAGATGTTTCACGGATGAGGCGAAGCTATTTAAATGATGAAGACTGGCAAGGCTTACATGATGCGGGAACAGTTTTCCGTGAAGCACCCATTTATATTGACGATTCCGCGGCGCTTTCACCCCTGGAATTGCGGGCACGCACACGCCGCCTTAAAATTGAAAAAGGCGTGGGGTTGGTTATTATTGATTACTTGCAGCTTATGCGCTCATCAAGACGAACTGATTCGCGTGAACTTGAAATTTCTGATATTTCCCGCAACCTGAAAGCCATGGCAAAAGAGCTTAACGTCCCTGTTATCGCCCTTTCACAGCTTAACCGTAAAGTAGAAGAACGCAGTGACAAGCGCCCTATTCTTTCAGACTTACGAGAGTCTGGCGCTATTGAGCAGGATGCGGACGTTATTATGTTTATTTATCGGGAAGCGGCGTATTTGAAGCATTCCGAGCGCCCCCCTGTGGATAAGGCGGAAATCATTATCGGCAAGCAGCGGAACGGCCCAGTGGGAACAGTAGAGCTTATGTACGCGCCGGCCTACACCGCGTTTGAAGATATGGAGTCCACCTACGGCCCTTCCAGTGTATAGTTACTCTTGTATGTCTTAAAAAGGATACTTGTTTGAATGCGTACCTTAATAGCCTGTTTTTTCATATTTTTATGTAGCGTACCCCACCTGGCCGTGAGCGCAACCCCGGTAGCCGAGCTATCTCTTTTTGGAGCTAGGGGAACCCTGGCGACAGACAATGTCCCCGCTCCTTTACGTGGTTACGTCGCACACTGGCAAGGAGTGCTTGAAAGGCAAAAAAGCTATGACAAAGAAAGCATGGAAGCCTTTTTACCCAAGCCCACGTTGCAACAGTGGAAAAACCTTGTGGCAAAGTTCCCCAAGATGGATCAAGCAGAGCAGTTGCGCAATGTAAACGGATTTTTTAATCGCTGGGCTCAGCGCACAGATGCGCAACTTTATGGCGAAGAAGAACACTGGGCCTGTGCCGGAGAGTTTTTAAGCAAGGGCGGCGGTGATTGTGAAGATTTTGCCATTATCAAATATATAGCCCTACGAGATCTGGGCTGGCCCGCGAGCAAGCTGTGGGTTCTGGCAGTTTACGATGTTTCGCGCAAGCAAGGGCACGCCGTACTGGCAGCACAGGTGAAGGATTCCTTCTTCATCCTGGATAACGTATCACGCCCCACATACCTCATCCTTGATCATACCAGTCTGGTCGCACTGTATTTGCCTGAGATTGCCCTGAACGAAGAAGGTTCTTGGGTATTCCCGCCAGTGCAAAAACCTCTCCTCCAGAAAAAGCCTTAGGTACGAAGAAGCCCTGATCTGGAACCAAGAAAGGGTTTCTCTCCCCACTCTTGGCAAGGAAAAAGCACGTCAGGAAAAGGAAGAAAAAATCATGCTGGCCCATCCCAAAATAGTCGATCCGGGCACCCTGCCACATGCCCTTGAGGCGCTTCGCGCTCAAGCAAACAAGCTTGTTTTCACCAACGGGTGTTTTGATATTCTCCATCCTGGCCATGTGGATCTTCTCACTCGTGCTCGCGCTCAAGGGAGTGCGCTCATCCTTGGTCTTAATAGTGATGATTCTGTGCGCCGTCTCAATAAAGGGGCAGATCGCCCCATCAATTCCTATGCCGTCCGTGCCTTCGTGCTGGCGCATCTGGCCTGTGTAGATATAATCACAATCTTTGATGCGGATACGCCCTATGAACTCATTAAGACCGTGCAACCGGATGTGCTGGTAAAAGGTGGCGATTGGGCGGTAGAACATATTGTTGGCCGCGACATTGTGGAGCAAAAAGGGGGAGTTGTACTTTCCCTGCCCCTGCTTGCCGGTTTTTCCACAACGGCTCTTATTGAAACAATTCGCTCCTTCTCCGCATAAAGACCGCTACGAAGCGATCACTTTTTCCTTGCCCCATGTTTCATAAGCAAAGAAGTGCTGCTTTAATTTTATGTGCTTTGTCAGTCTCTTACCAAGTTTTTTTCATAAAACATCGGGGGGAGCGTACTATCAGAAAAACACTCGTTTTGCTTCCCGGCAAAAGCCCTCTTGACGCGTAGGGGTGAAAGGGGTAATGAGAGTGGTTCATATTTTCGCCGAGCATTGCCTGTTGAGTATTGCCGGTGTTCGCGTGGCGGATGTCCGGCAGCGCGTTTGTCCTTGTTGCCGTTCCGGCAATGTCTTGAGAGCTATTCTCAGTAAACTTTTGCTCCAGGGAGCATGAAAATGAAAAGAACATATCAGCCAAGCCAAATTAAGCGCAAGCGCGTACACGGTTTTCGTGCCCGCATGAGTACTCCAGCCGGACGTGTAATTCTGCGTCGCCGCCGGGCCAAGGGGCGTAAAAGATTAGCGGTATAACCTTCCCCCGCCTTCACCGGCTGACCGAGCGGCCTGACTTTGTACATTGTTATGATACAGGCCGCCGTTATTTTTCGCAAAATTTTGTAGCATTCATTGTTCGTAGAAAAAACAATGAACCAGAATGGCGAATGGGGCTTGCTGTTACCAAAAAAACCGGGAGCGCTGTGTGGCGCAACAGAGTGAAGCGTTTGCTGAGGGAGTTTTTTCGCCTTCACCAGCGGAACATTCCTGACGGATACGATTACGTCATTGTGCCACAGCGCCGTTTGAACCCACGCACTATTGATATGAAGATTGTTTCTGTTGAACTGCTCAAGCTGTTTCAGAACTTTGTTCGCGAAAACTCTGGAGAGAAAGCGAAATGAGGCTTGCTCGCACCACAGTTATAGTCCTTATCCGCCTGTATCAATGCTGCATTTCGCCGTTGTATCCTCCCTGTTGCCGTTTTCGCCCTACCTGCTCAGCCTATGCATGTGAAGCCTTATCAACGCATGGGGTTTTCCGGGGCTGCTGGCTTGCACTTCGACGAATTATGCGCTGTCACCCCTGGCACCAGGGGGGATATGACCCTGTACCTCCTGCCGCTGATCCTTCATAAAGGAATTATTGAACAACTTATGGATACGAAACGCTTTATTCTTGCCATGTCCCTGTCCGTTGTCATTTTTATCGGGTGGCACTTTCTTAGCCTTAAAATGGGGTGGATTGTCCCACCGCAGCAGGGAATAAACGCCACGAGTCCGGGCAGCAGTCAAACTGCTGCAACTCCTGCTTCTGTGCAGCCACAGACCCCTGGCATGGAAAGCGGAGCGGCGGCAAGCACAGCTTTTTTTCCAAAGACCGGTAAAACCGTCACTGTGGAAACTCCGCTATATAGGGCGGTTTTTCATAGTCAGGGCGGAGTATTGCGCGAATTTTCCTTAAAAAAATACCGACAGGACATTGGTCCCACCGCCTCTCTGGTGAATCTGATCAGTGAAACTGCGGCAACGCGAGCCCCGCTGGGGCTTATTATTGACGGCGCATCCTCGTGGACAGTTGACACCTGGACGTTGGATGGCGGAAATTTGAATCTGAAAGAAGGCGAGACAGGAAAGCTGCGCTTTACGGGCGTTGTCGGGGGCGTTACTGTCGCCCGTGTTCTCACCTTTACTGCGAATACCTATACTATTGACGAGGCCATTGACACAACGGTGCAAGAGGCAAGAAATGTACGTCTGGCCCTTTCATTTGACGCCTCACACCTTGCCGTTGAGGACAACCCTTCCATCATCCAGACCATTCGATATCTTGTTTTCGGGGGACAGCCTCCACCTCCTGGTGAAATACAGCACAACGTCACCCGTGTAGCCTGGGTAAACGAAGGGAAATTCTCTGAGGATACTTCCACAAGCGATCTCGCCCCAGGCAAAGAGCTTGGCCCCAAAACCTTGTGGGCCGGGATTATGAGCAACTACTTCCTTGGAGCAATCAGTATGCCCGGCGCAGATGCCAAGGGCAGCGCTCAATTTTCCAACGGCGTGTTCCAGGTTTTTCTGGGCAAAACTCTTGCCCTTGAAAGCGCCAAAACAAGCACCCTTGCGGCAACGTATTACCTTGGCCCAAAAGATGTGACGGCATTGCGCGCCGCCCCCAATCAAATTGAAAAGGCTTTGGATTACGGAATCTTTTCAATCATCGCCAAGCCTCTTGTGCTTCTGCTGGGATTTTTCTACGGTTATGCCCATAATTATGGGATAGCCATTATCTTACTGACTGTTCTCATTAAGCTTCTGTTTTGGCCCCTTTCGCAGAAAAGTTACAAGTCCATGGATCAGATGAAAAAACTGCAACCGCTCATGGCGAAAATACGCGAGAAACACGCGGATGATAAAGAAACCATGAATAAGGAAATCATGCAGTTGTACAAGACATACAAGGTAAACCCCGCTGGCGGTTGCCTCCCCATTCTTGTGCAGATTCCTGTGTTTTTCGGATTATACCAGGCGTTGCTGAACGCCATTGAGTTGCGTCAGGCTCCCTTCATTTTCCATTTGCCTTTTACTGATTATATCTGGCTTGCCGACCTTTCATCTCGTGACCCTTTTCTGATTTCTCCCCTTATTATGGGCGCCAGCATGTTTTTGCAGCAAAAACTTACTCCTACGCCAGGCGATCCCACTCAGGCGAAAGTAATGCTTTTCATGCCTCTCATTTTTACAGTGCTTTTCATTACTTTTCCCTCCGGCCTTGTGCTGTACTGGCTGGTAAACAACGTCATTTCCATTGCACAGCAGTGGTGGATGCTTCGGCGTTCATAAAACATACGAAAACGCTCGATGCACATGAGGCTTTATGAGCACGCATAAAGAATTTGAAGGAAAAAGTCTTGATGACGCCATTCAGGATGCCTGTAACTACTACGGAGTAGAACGGGAGAAACTGGAGGTCGAGATTATTAATGATGCCAAGGCCGGAATTTTTGGCCTGATGGGCATGAAAAAAGCTCGCATCAGGGCTGCACGAATGCAACCCTTGGCGTCCTCCTTGTTTGAAAAAGAAGATGAGGACGAGGCTGCTTCTGTTGGCCCGGGGAATTCTCTGGCTGTTCCGCCCCCTCCTACCCCTCGTCAACGCAGCTATGCCCCCAGGGACAAAGCCCTTGATGCGCAGGTATCTGCTGAATCACGCAGCAAAACCCCTGAGGCTCCGGTAGCGGCAGAGGCACGTAACAAAGCCCACACCACTCCGGCTGCTGGTGAGCACCGTGGTAAACGTCCGGCTCCCGGCAAGGCCGTCGGCTCTACGGAATTGGCAAAGCCTGAGCCTGGAAACACTGATTCAGAGGCGCAGGACACAGAAAAAAATAAAAATCGCACGCCGCGTAAAAACGTTTCCCGCTCAGAGGCTCCTTCGCGTCCACAGCAAGGAACGCGCCCCCATCGCGAAAAAGACACCACGGAGCGCAGGGGCAACCGTTCCCTCTCCACGTCCACCGCAGAAACCTCCAACCGCTCTTCGTTTCCTACGCAAGGGAGCGGGCGAAGCGCGGAAGAACGCGAAAGCAGCTTAAGCTGCGAAGCTGGCTTTGGAGATGAGCTGCGCGAAGATTTGCCGGAACTTTCTCTCACCCTGTGTGATAAAGAGAAAGTGATCGCTGTTGTGACGGAAACAGTGCTGCGCTTGGTACAGCCCATAGTTGGCGACGTGCCCTGCGTCATTGAAATACAAGAGGATAGAGTTCGTGCCACGGTTGATTGCGGTGAAGATTCAGGGCTGCTTGTGGGAAGAGAAGGACAAACCCTTGCTGCCGTACAATATTTGGCTGGACGCATTGTCGGCAGACTCCTTGGCGGCTCCATTCGTCTTCAGGTAGACGCAGGGAATTATCGAGAGCGGCAAGACGATCGCTTAAAGGAAATTGCCCTGGCCCTTGCGGTAAAGGCAAAAGCCAGTAAGCGCACTCAGTCTACCCGGCCCTTAAGCGCATATCAGCGCCGTATTATCCACCTAGCTCTTGAAAATGATCCGCAAATTCAGACTAGCAGTAAGGGAGAAGGCCTCCAGCGCCGTGTAATCATTCAGCTTCGTCGTCAGCGTATCGCTTCTGAAGCAGACACTCAACCGACCGATGAAGAAGCCGTGCCTGAGCATGAACCATCCGCATGATACTATAGCCGCCTTTGCCACCGCAACGGGGCAAGGCGGCATTGCCATTCTCCGCATCAGCGGACCAGATGCGCCGCAGATTCTGGGGCGCATCTTTACGCGCCCTACAGCAAATAATCATCCCCTTCGTCCTCGCTATATGCATTTTGGGCACGCGCTGGATATGCACGGCGAGAAAATTGACGATGTACTCGCAGTCTTCATGCCTGGGCCGCACTCCGCCACTGGCGAAGACGTGGGAGAAATTCACTGCCATGCCGGGCAAGGTGTCACCACAGCACTGCTTGAAGCAGCCTTTGCAGCAGGAGCACGCATGGCCACACCGGGCGAGTTCACCCGGCGTGCCTTTCTTAATGGGCGTATGGATCTAACTCAGGCCGAGGCCGTTGCGGAAATTGTCAGCGCTCCAACCCCGCAGGGGGCACGCCTTGCCAGGGCCAAGCTTGAGGGGGCACTAAGCCATACCATTGCACGCATTGCAAAGCACATTGAATCTTGTCGCGTGCAGGTAACGCTGGCCATCGACTTTCCTGATGAAGATGCGGAACTGCTTTCTCCACCCCAGTTCTCTCTCGCCATAGCCCAGGCCCGTCAGGAAATTCAAGTGTTACTCACTGCCTTTGAGCGAGCACGCTTGTGGCGTGAAGGAGTATGCATTGTTCTTTCTGGGCGGGTGAATGCGGGAAAATCCAGCCTGCTCAACGCCCTTGTCGGCAGGCAGCGTGCCATAGTTTCACCCCTACCCGGCACAACCCGCGACTATATTGAAGAAATGCTTTATCTCAACGGGCTGGCCATTCGGCTTATAGATACAGCAGGTTTACGCAGTACAGGGGATGTCATCGAAGAAGAAGGCATGCGCCTTTCCCACGAGCTTGCCGCAGAAGCGGATTTACTTCTTCTTGTCCTCGATGCTCACGAAGGTTTGTACCGCGAAGAAGAAGAGTTTCTCACCCGCTATTCCGCGCATCGGCAGCGTGGTCGAATTGTCGTTGTCCTTAATAAAATAGATGCTGCACCCACCACAACATTGCCCGCAAGTCTGGCTCAGTGCCCTGTTTTTGCCGTCTCTGCTTTGTCCGGCGCCGGCCTGGATGATCTCACCGCAGGTATCTATTCCCTTCTGACAAAGCAAGCTGCTGCGGCCCCTTCCTTTCATGAATCGCAAGGGGCAATGAGCGACATAGCTCCAAATCTTCGGCAGTCACAGTTGCTCCGGCAAGCAGAAGAAGAGCTGGCTTTTTTAGCAGATGATCTTGGTTCCGGTATGCCGCCGGATATTTTAGGAGTTCGGCTGGATACTGTTGTCATGCTCTTGAATGAAGTAACAGGAGCAACAGACAACGAGGCGATTCTCGATGTCATTTTCTCCAGTTTTTGCATCGGAAAGTAGGAGAGCTGAACCAGGGCAAGCTAAATCCCTTGCCTTTGGCATTGTACTGCGGGCATACAGGCAGGAAAAAGGCCTGGTACAAGAGCAGTCGAGTGAGCGCGTTAATGTGGTGCGCTCTTTTATTTGCACGCTTGCAAGCGGCAAGAAACAACCGAGTCTTGAGATGGTGCTACGCCTGACTGCCGCCCTCGGGGTGAAGCATGGTGAGCTTGTAGACGCCATGTCTGAGAAAATCACCGATAAATAAACAGGAGCCCCCATGCGCTACCCTTGGCTTGACGCTTATTGTTCGGCAAAAAAAAGCTGCGAGAAGGATTACAAGATGGAATGGGAAGCCTTCCGTTACATGATCGGCGGAAAAATGTTTGCCATGCAGGGCACGGACAAGGAAGGCAAGGCCATCATCACTCTGAAGATTGAACCCAGCTATGGGGCCGCGCTCCGCCAGGACCACAAGGACATTATCCCCGGCTACTACATGAATAAGTTGCACTGGAATTCCGTATTTTTGGATGGGGCTGTTCCTGACGAACTTCTTAAAGAAACGATTGATGAGTCATATCAAATTATTCTGAACTCGCTGCCCAAGAAACTTCAAAAAGAGCTTGCGTGAGCGCGGCTTAAAATGGGCATGCCTATTCCTTCGCGCTCTACTGTGCGATCATCCTGAATTTGCAGTTGCCCTTTGCTGAACTACTGACTTAGTGAAGTTCATGCCTTTCGCAGCGGCCCCCACACCCCAGCCCGCGAGTGTTTGGCCAATAAAGCTACCGGTATCACTATATCCAAACTGATAGTTGGCTTCAAGGTTACCCGGTTCCGCGCCATTTTTGTACGCTGTTTCCAGGTCTGATACCACTGCATCAAGAATTGCTCCAGGCAGCGCTTTGATTTTTTTCAAGGTTGCAGTGAGATCGAA
This sequence comes from Desulfovibrio sp., assembly GCA_031546885.1. Classification (GTDB taxonomy): domain Bacteria; phylum Desulfobacterota; class Desulfovibrionia; order Desulfovibrionales; family Desulfovibrionaceae; genus Frigididesulfovibrio. The sequence continues at coordinate 1,143 of JAVBJS010000021.1, read as the reverse complement.
ATTGGCCACGGTCGCTGTAAGATCAAAATTGGCTACTGCATTGGCCAACGCCGAAGGGCGTGCAGACATAGCCCATCCTACAGGGTTGCCAATGAATTGCCCCGGCTCACTTTGGGCAAATTGCCATATATCTTCTGCCGTTTTAATTGCTGCTCCACACATAAAGGCTGCAAATGTGCCTAAGCCTTCGTCATGCTCGCCATCTTGAGTTATGCGTCTTCTGGGTGCCTTAACAGAACTTGCCGCTTCTATGGGCTTGACCATCTGGCTGATATCATTAGTAAAGGATACAACCTGAAGCAATTGCTCGCGGGGAGCATTTGCCAATCCTCCATCTTGCTGAGCGAGAGCCTCAAAAGCAATAAACTTGAGGGCATCCGCTCTTTTTGCTGCATTCTCCATCGGCAATCCTACCGCAGTATTACCCTTATTCTGTAGGGCAGGGCGTGAATCCTGCTGTTGCTCTGATTCCAGACTGCGAGGATGGGCTTGCAGTATACCCATCGTCTGGTCTACGTGATCAGAATGCACAGGGAGCAGAAGCTGTTGTACTGGCTGCGGATCGACATTTACGGGAATTGCCGCAATGTTTTGTTCTGTTGGTGTCGGTGCTGCCTTTATTCCTTTATTGTTTATACGTAAATAAATGGCTTGCGTTGCCGCTTGATAGTCCGCAGGCCAAGGAGAGTGCCGCATTCGGATGGGCCGTAATATACGATCTGCCCAGGCAGATTGTGCTGTTTGTACAGGATTGGCGAGCTCTTCACTATGGTTTGTCTGTGCTGCTTGATTCGCTTGCGTGGCATCAGTTTTCTGCACTGCTTGATCAGCCCAAGCGGAGTGACATTCCAGGGCAGGGTGTAGGAGATGATTGTCGTGCAGGCGAGCATTCGTATGTAACGCGGTTTGATCTGCCCACGCATGATGCGTTGCTTGCGTTGCCTGATCTACCCCCGCATGATGTGGTGCTTGCGTTGTCTGCTCTGCCCAATTGTTGTGGCGTTCCTGTGCGGAGTGCATAGGCTGCGCTGCATGGTTTTCCCACGTTTTCGATTTTGTCCGGTCTGGCAGGGTGAGATGCCGAGTCGGCGGTGGGGGGACGGGTTGTGTCGGTTGCATCATGGGGGCGAAGTCTTGCATCTC
>JAVBJS010000010.1:0-22275 GCA_031546885.1 Desulfovibrio sp. | reverse complement strand
AAGCGCCCGCAAGCGGACAGCGCAGCGTGCCTTTCTTTTAAAATTCGTAGCGGATTTTGAAAGCTTGTTGGAAAATTATGTCTTATTTTTCAGCAGGATAAAACGATACATTTTCTTATCCAGTGAAGATAAAGAGAAAGGCACGCTGCGCTGTTCGCTTGCGAGCACCTGCTACGCAGTTGCCAGAGGCCATTGTGCAATGGCCTCAGAGCGAGAGCTTTTGGCATCGGCAACGGTCGAGCGGGCAACGTTTTTCAGGCCCCAGTGGTACAGGCGGTTTCCAGCGGCGGCAAGACAACGCAGACTGTCGCGCATGGAACGCCGTGCGGCAAGCTGGATGAAAGCCATTACGGTAAACTGCTCCTTGAACCCGAATTTGCGCGAAGAGCGTCCTGTTTTGTGCCGTTTTTCGAGCTTCTGAAAAACATGTCTGGGAATCAGGGATAGCGTCCGGGAGAAAAGTGTATTATGGTGACTCAAGTCCAAAATATCCTTGTGTGGCAAGATGTTGCGATGATTTCTTTTACCACAATACCTTGATATTTTGGACTTTTTTATTGAGCGTTAGCCGGACAGTAATGATTTTAAGTTCATTACATTGTACACCGAACTCACATAGTGAAACAATTTGTATTTGCAAAAGCAACACCTTTAGAGGCCATTTTGCAATGGCCTCTACTTTCGAAACCATATTCTTTACTTGCCAAGGCTGGAGTAAGCGGTATATGAAGCAGGCATCGGGTATGGCGTATATCGTCATGGGCCGGATACTGTACTGGCTGTTTTACTACGGGTGTACGATGAGTATGTCCGACAGCGGGGAAAAGGAGTGTTCGAGCCTTTTTCTCCGCTTTTTTGTGTGTTTTGTTCACGGCATGGAAGAGGGCTGTACGGCACAGGCGGATTTTCCGTCACGCCGCCCGCAATGAACATTTAGATAAAGGTTTGTTTCATGGCTAAAAGAACTGATCTCAAAAGAATTATGGTTATTGGCTCTGGCCCCATCGTCATTGGACAAGCGTGCGAATTTGACTATTCCGGCACGCAGGCGGTGAAGGCGCTCAAGGAAGAGGGGTATGAGGTTATTCTGGTAAACTCGAATCCCGCAACAATCATGACAGATCCAGATCTTGCCGACCGTACCTACATTGAACCTATTGAGCCGGAAACCGTGGCGGCTATTATTCGACGTGAGCGCCCGGACGCTCTTTTACCTACCCTTGGTGGGCAGACAGCCTTGAACACCGCCCTGGCGCTGAATGCCATGGGCGTGCTGGAAGAATGCAAGGTGGAACTGCTTGGGGCGAATATCAGCGCCATTGAGAAGGCGGAAAGCCGCGAACTCTTCCGCTCCTGCATGGCGAATATTGGTCTTGCCATGCCAAAGTCCATTATAGCGCGCACCCTTGACGAGGTGCGGGCAGCGGCCAACACCATTTCTTTTCCTCTTATTTTGCGTCCTGCTTTTACCCTTGGGGGTGCGGGCGGCGGCATAGCCTATAATATGGAAGATCTGGAAACTATTGGCGCTGCGGGCCTTGCTGCCAGTATGCAGAGCGAAATTCTGGTTGAGCAGAGTGTGCTTGGCTGGAAGGAAATAGAAATAGAAATTGTCCGCGACAGCAAAGATACCTATATTATCATTTGTTCCATTGAGAACTTTGATCCCATGGGCGTACACACGGGTGATTCCATAACTGTAGCGCCCGCCATGACCCTGTCCAAGGCAGAACTTGAGAATATCTTCCAGGTGTCCAAAGATATCATGCGCGAAGTGGGCATGACGGCGGGCGGAGCGAACATTCAGTATGCTGTCAACCCGGTGAATGGCGACCTTGTCGTTATTGAAATGAACCCGCGTGTTTCGCGTTCCTCTGCCCTTGCCTCCAAAGCAACAGGATTTCCCATTGCCCGTGTAGCTGCCAAGCTTGCGGTGGGCTATACCCTTGATGAGATTAAGGATGAAGCCAAGGGAACCTCTCTGGCGGATTATGTACCTGAAATTGATTACGTTGTTGTAAAAATTCCTCGCTTTACCTTTGAAAAGTTCCCTGGGGCCAAGGATGAGCTCACCACGTCCATGAAAAGCGTGGGTGAAGCCATGAGCCTTGGAGGAAACTTCAAGGAAGCCTTGCAAAAAGGTTTGCGTTCCCTTGAGCTGGGTGTTGCGGGTCTTGGGGCGGGATTTTATGCAAAATTGCCGGAAAAGCACGAGCTGCTACCTTTGCTGCGCACCCCGAATTCGCGTCGTATTTTTGCTCTGCGGCAGGCCATGCTTATCGGCATGAGCATTGAGGAGATCTATCAGCTTACTGCCATTGATCCGTGGTTTTTGAATGAAATGAAAGAAATAGTTGATATGGAATGCACCCTGAAAAATTTTGCCAGGGCCAATTCCATGACTTCCGATAACCCAGAGCTTGTGGCGCTTATGACAAAAGCCAAAGCTATGGGCTTTGCGGATGCCCAACTGGCAGAGATGTGGAAGCGCCCCATGTCAGATGTTCGCACGCTGCGCAAGGCCCTTGCTATTGAGCCTGCTGCGGAAGCCGTGCAAACCTATGCGGGGAAACCCGGTGCCTCCAGCTCCTATTATTATTCCAGCTACCGCAGCAAAAAGGGAGCCGAGTTTCCGCATACGGGCAAAAAGGTTATCATTCTTGGGGGTGGCCCAAATCGGATAGGCCAAGGCATTGAGTTTGACTATTGTTGCTGCCACGCCTCCTTCGCTCTGCGCGATATGGGTGTTACCTCCATCATGGTCAACTCGAATCCTGAAACGGTATCCACAGACTTTGATACCTCGGATCGCCTTTATTTCGAGCCACTTACCTTTGAAGATGTCATGAATATCGTGGAAGCGGAAAAGCCGGATGGCGTTATTGTGCAGTTTGGCGGGCAAACTCCCCTTAATCTTGCCGTTCCCCTCATGCGGGCCGGAGTTCCCATTATAGGAACATCGCCTGACGCCATTGACCGCGCCGAAGATCGGGAACGCTTTCAGGCCCTTTTGCAAAAGCTCTCCCTGCGTCAGCCGGCCAACGCCACGGCCATGAATCTGACAGAAGCCAAGGAGGCCGCCGCGCACATTGGGTATCCCGTTGTGGCGCGCCCCTCCTATGTGCTTGGTGGGCGGGCCATGATGATCGTGTATGATGAGGAACAACTTGTCGAATACTTCCGGGATGTGCTTGGCAATGTTATGCCCGAGCATCCTATACTTATTGATAAGTTTTTGGAAAGTGCCACAGAAGTGGATGTGGATGCCCTGTGCGACGGGGATGATACCTACGTTGCCGGTATTATGGAACATATTGAAGAAGCCGGCATTCACTCAGGTGATTCTGCCTGTGTATTGCCGCCACACAATCTGCCGGAATCCATTCTTGCCGAAATAAGCCGTCAAACAGAGGCACTGGCCAAAGAACTGCGCGTTGTAGGTCTTATGAATGTGCAGTTTGCGGTGAAAGACGGGCTTGTGTATATTCTTGAAGTGAATCCGCGGGCCTCGCGTACTTCTCCCTTTGTCTCCAAGGCAACGGGCGTGGCGCTTCCCCGCCTTGCCACGCAGATTATGCTTGGTAAAAAGTTGAAGGATCTCAAGCCGGAACAGTATCGCAAAAAGGGCTACATCTCAGTGAAAGAAGCGGTATTCCCCTTCAACCGTTTCCCAGGAGTAGATATTCTGCTCGGCCCTGAAATGCGCTCCACGGGTGAAGTTATGGGTATTGCCCCTACCTTTGCTGAAGCCTTTATGAAGGGACAACTGGCAGGGGGGCAGCGCTTACCGCAGGAAGGCAAGGTATTTATTTCCGTGAATGATCGGGATAAAGTTCTTGTTGCGAATCTGGCTCGTCTTTACCACGACCTTGGCTTTGAAATCCTTGCAACCTCCGGTACCGCCGCGCTGCTGCAAACAGCCGGTGTGCCTGCTGTCAAGGTGCTCAAAGTCTATGAGGGCCGCCCTAATATTGTGGATCACATTAAAAATGGCGATATCGCGCTGGTCATCAACACCGCTTCCGGCAAGCTGACCGTGCAGGATTCCCGCGCCATTCGGCAAAATACCCTGCTTTACAAGGTGCCGTACAGCACAACCATTGACGGAGCAAAGTCCATGGCTCTCGCCATTGCCGATGCGCGTAAGCACGGGCTGACGGTGAAGAGCTTGCAGGAATATTACGCTGGGTAAGAATTAAAGGGAGAGAGAGGGAGAGAAGGAATATCGGGGGAGGAAGAAAACCTCCTTTTGAAAAGGGGGTTTTTCCCCCTCCCCCGAACCCCTCCCCCTTTTCCCCTAAACTTTTTATAGTTTTAACCCGCATGTCGAATGCAGATACAAGTGGAGAGAATCTCAAGGATTTCACATCCTTGCAGTTTCCTCCACCTGTGCATGTACCCCCGACCCCAGACCCCACCCTCGGATTTGTATGTGGACTGGGCAAAAAAAGCACTGCTGTAGCGGATTCTTGCCGCACAGGAAGTGCGGCTCCCGCCCTATCCTGGGCGGAGGGCGACGGAAGCGCAGCCGGTTCTTTATGGCGAGCACCAAGCCCGACAGCGAGCGCCCCCACAGGATGTGGGGGCCGAGCGTCATGCGATAAAATTAAGGTAGGAGCGCACTCCGTACTGGTTCTTCATCTTGAGAACTTAACAAGTGCTGCTGTAGCGGGTTCTTGCCGCACAGGAAGTGCGGGGCCCGCCCTATCCTGGGCGGAGGGCGACGGAAGCGCAGCCGGTTCTTTACGGCGAGCACCAAGCCCGACAGCGAGCGCCCCACAGGATGTGGGGCCGAGCGTCATGCGATAAAATTAAGTCTTTTATTCCCATACTATTTTACCATAGCTTGCTCTCATGTATAACCCCATGCAGATTGCCATAAAAGCCGAACGCATTATTACTTTGCAGCATGAAAAACCGGCACGAGGCATAGTTGCGCTCAATGCTCCTTTGAAAGAGCTTCGTAACAGCGTTATCGTTGCGCAGCATGGCGTTATTGAAGCGATAGAATCTGAAAGTACTTTTGTTCGCCGCCGCGCAAAGATACCCCTCCACGATCTGGGTGCTGTCACCCTTGCCCCCGCACTGGTGAATTGCCACTGCCACCTGGAACTTTCTCACCTTGCCGGGCAGACTTCCCTTGGAAAGGGTTTTGTTTCCTGGCTGAAAAGTCTTATTCCCTTGATCGCAAAACCTGTGGATCCCCAGAGTATCAAGAAATCTATGGAGACTGCGGTGTACGGCATGCTCATGGATGGCATTGCCCATGTGGGCGATGTGGGAAGCCGCAATCCCGCCGGTGTGGCCCTGGCTGCGCAAGAAATGGGCAGGGCTGCATCAAGGCAGCAGAGTGCGGATTCGAATTCCTTTGGGGTAAACGATTCCCCCGATTCTCCTTCCATTCTCATGTCGAATGAACGGAGTCTGGAATCAGCGCTATCGGCTCTGCAACATATGCCAGAGAGTCTTGCCTTAGGCGTTACCCATTTTCTTGAGGCCTTTGGTTTTGAGGAGCCTTATCGGCATGAGGAGGGCTTTTTTTCCGAAGGACATTTTCCGGCTGCTGCGGCAACCCTTGCAAAAGATCGCCATGAATATTGCGCTGTGGCAGGACATGCGTTATATACCACAAGTCCAGACACTCTTCAGGCGGCACATGCATGGTGTGTGCAGCAAAGACGCCCTTTCAGCATGCATTTGGCAGAGCATTCCGATGAAGTGGAATGCCTCCTGCATGGTAGAGGTGAGCTGTACGATCTACTGGCGGCGCGTATTCTTCCCCTGGGGTGGCGGGCACCGGCACTGAGGCCCGTACCCTTTGCATACTCCCTTGGGCTACTGGGGCCGCAAACCCTTGCGGTGCATAGTGTTCATTGCAATGAAGGTGACATTGCCCTCCTTGCCCAGACCAATAGCGCTGTATGCCTTTGCCCGCGCAGCAACGTGCATATAGGCACTGGCCTTGCTCCGGCAAAGCCCCTGGCAGACGCAGGAGTTCTTCTTTGCCTCGGCACAGATAGCCTTGCATCTAATACCAGCCTTGCTCTTTCTGCTGAGATGGAGGCCCTTGGCACGGCCTGGAATTTTTCTATACCAGCACTTTTGCGCATGGCCACAATTAACGGGGCGGCTGCTTTGGGCCTTTCAACTTTGGGAACTCTTGAGCCAGGTAAACAGTGCCGGTTCTCTCTTTGGTGAGACTGAGCGCGCCTGGTGTTGCTTAGAAATAGCCCCCTTCTATTACATGCAGAGCTATCGCGAGGAGAAAGGCGTATGCAGTGGATACCGCGAAGTCGTGCCGGAATATGCGCCGGGCTGCTATTAACGCTTACAAGTCTTGCGGCTGTCGGCTTGATGGCAAACAGCCGTTACAGTTTTTTCAGCACCACGCAACTGCCGGATCTGGCAACGAACAGTTCATCGTCTGTGTCGCCTGTTGAGGTCTTGCCTGTGATTCTTGAGGCGGAAGCTTCTGGAGAGACTCAGTCACCCTCCACCCCTCCAGCTCTTGAGTCTGCTCCGCATGAGCTGGCAGCGGCGGGCGTTTTGCGGCCTATGCCCTTTGCTCCTTCGCCTGACCGATTTTCCCTGCACAAAATGGGTAACGGGCGGGGGCCTACTCTGCTTGTTGTGGGGGGAATTCAGGGTGATGAGCCGGGTGGTTTTTCTGCTGCATCACTGCTGCTTTCGCATTATACCATTCAGGCGGGTTCGGTGTGGGTGGTGCCAGACCTGAATTATGCCAGCATACTAGAGCGTAACCGTGGCATTTTTGGTGATATGAATCGCAAGTTTGCCGCTCTGGACGCCACAGACCCGGAATATTCCAAGGTAACTCTCCTTAAAAGCGTATTACAGGATGAGGAAATAGACCTTGTTTTAAATTTGCATGACGGGAGCGGTTTTTATCGTCCCACCTGGGAGAATGCCTTGCAAAATCCCAATCGGTGGGGCCAAAGCGTTATCATTGACCAGGAAGAACTCCCCGGAACGCAGTTTAGCGCGCTTGGACGTATGGCCGGCAGGGTGGAGGCGGATGTCAATAATGCTCTGCTTGCGCCAGAGCACCGTTATCACACGCGAAATACCAATACCCGCACCGGTGACAAGGAGATGGAGAAAAGCTTAAGTTATTTTGCCGTTTGTAATGGCAAACCCGCCTTTGGCATTGAGGCCAGCAAAGAGTTTACTACAGAGTATCGTAGCTATTATCATGTCTTGGCCATTGAATCTTTTATGCGCCAGATGGGCATTCGTTTTACACGAAATTTCCCCCTCACCCCCGCCGGGGTGCTCGCTGCCTTGAATAGCGATCTTGCCCTCACCGTTTATGAAGGCAAAGTTATGCTGCCTCTTGAAGACGTCCGTCCGTCCCTTGCCAAGGTGCCCTTTAAAAAGGGAGAAAGGCCCACTACACGTGCCACAAAACCCTTGCTTTCTCTCGTGCCGGAAAAAGAACTTTGGCGGGTCGCCTATGGAAACCGAACTCTCACCCGGCTTTCCCCGGTTTTTATGGATTTTGACGACTCCTTACAGCACATAGAGCTTGTTATTGACGGTAAGGCCATGTCTGCCCGTCCAGGAAATATGGTGATTGTAAACTCTTCCCTTATGATAAAAGATATTGCCGGGTATCGTGTGAATGCCATTGGCGCGCAAAAAGAAAAACGCGGCACAGAAGCAGGCGTAGAGTTGACGAAAAACGACTTCATCCCTCGCTTTTCTGTGGACAAAAGTGGAAAAACATATCGAGTGGAGCTTTACAAAGGAAATGCCTTTGCGGGTATGATACTTGTTCGTTTTGACGCTGCAATGTAGGCTAGTTCGTTGCGTCATGGAGTGTAATCAGAGCTTGCTGCGCAATGAAATGAATTCTGATGAGAGCAGGATTGTAAAAGGCACGCTGAGCTGCTCGCTTGCGGGCACCTGCTGTGCAGTTGCCAGAGGCCATTGTGCAATGGCCTCAAATTCGAGCAATCCAGTCTTCTTCGAATTGAATATAACATTTTGAAATTAATGAATAAAAAATAAACTTCTTGCAATTCTTTTCAAAAATGGCTACATACAGTCAAGGTTCTGCCCGCTGCGCATTTGCCTCTTTACTACCGGCAGTGTGAAGAGTGGATGAACTTGAGATATTTTATTATGACCTTTTACACACGAAGGAGTCTACCTTGAGTATGACCCGTAAAGACCGCACCGAAGGCATTTACAGCCGTCGGGAGGTGCTCGATGAAGGTGAGCGGCGGCAATTTTACCTCATTCAGCTCAAAGATCTTCTTTCATATGCCTACAGATATTCAGAAGATGTCAAAAAACGCTTTGATCGCGCTCAGTTTAATGTTGAAAAGTTTAAACAATTAACAGATTTAAAGCATATCCCCATTCTCAAGAAGAAGGAATTGATATTCTTGCAATCCATGGGCCCGCGCCTTGGGGGCTTATTGACCAAGGATATCGGAGAGCTGAAACGCATCTTTCTTTCTCCCGGCCCTATTTTTGATCCTGAAGACCGCGTTGATGATTACTGGGGATATACGGAAGCTTTTTATTCCGTGGGTTTCCGCCCAGGAGATGTAACGCAGATTACCTTCAATTATCATCTGTCACCCGCCGGGCTTATGTTTGAAGAACCCTTGCGCACTCTTGGTTGTGCGGTTATGCCGGCAGGCCCAGGTAACGCCTTGACACAATTGGAGATAATGCAAAAGCTGCGCGTGCAGGGTTACGTTGGTACGCCAAGTTACCTTATGCACCTGGCCCAAAAGGCTGAAGAAAAGGGCATGAACTTGCGCAAAGAGCTTTTTCTGGAAGTGGCCTTTGTCACGGGTGAAAAGTTCTCGGAAAAAACGCGCAATACCCTTGAAAAGCAGTTTGATCTCATCATGCGCCAAGGCTATGGCACTGCGGATGTTGGCTGCATTGGGTATGAATGCTTCCATAAAACCGGCTTGCATATTGCCAATCGCGCCTTTGTGGAAATCTGCCATCCTGATACCGGCATTACCCTCAAGGATGGCGAGGTTGGCGAAATTGTGGTTACGGCCTTCAATAAAACCTATCCGCTTATTCGTTTGGCCACGGGCGACCTCTCCTATGTGGATAAATCTCCTTGCGCCTGTGGACGAACCAGCCCACGCCTTGGCGGCATTGTGGGGCGCGTTGATACGACGGCCCGCATCAAGGGTATGTTTGTTTATCCGCATCAGGTAGAGCAGGTTTTATCGCGTTTTGAAGAAATCAAGCGCTGGCAGATTGAAGTTACCAATCCGGGCGGCATCGACGAAATGACGCTTTTTGTGGAAGCCAACAGCTTTAAGCGTGAAGACGAATTATTACATCAGTTCCGCGAGCGGATTAAGTTGCGCCCGGAATTAAAGATATTAGCGCCAGGATCCCTGCCTCCCCAAGTAAAACCCATTGAAGACAAGCGCGTGTGGGATTAAGCTCATTATGAAAACTACAGAGCAAATAAAGGTTTCTCGCTTTAAAAATGCTCAGTGGCAGGCTATTTCAGATGTTGTCACTGAAGAGCACTCTTTTCCGGTAACATGGAGCGTTGGCGCAAGCAGCTTCAGGCCGGAGCGCGGGTTCGATATTGCGGCAAAAGACTCCGGCATTGCCCGTGAGGTTATTGGTAATACCGAAAATGCCTGTACTATTCGCGCCTGGCCTCACGATCTTGCAAAACTGGCCCTTGGCCACATTTTGTTGGATAAATCTCCGTCCCTTCATAGCCTGCACCGTATTGCCACGGTGCAGGCCGAGGGGACGGGTTTTCATGTTTCTGTTGGCGATGATCTGCCACAGCCCCTTCCCCTTCCCCCGGCCCGCTGGGAAGCCCCAGACCTGCTTGTCGCCATGCGTGATTTTATTGGTGCGGGCGGACTTTGGGATGATACCGGGTGTTTTCACCGCGCCGGAGTTTACGATGTAGCGCACAAGTCGCTTCTGGTGCGGGCGGAAGACATAGGGCGGCATAATTGCCTGGACAGGCTGGCAGGCTGGAGTGTTCTGGAAGGTGTTGCCCTTGCGGACAAAGCCTTGCTCATTTCTGCCCGGATGACAGCAAGCCTATGTGCAAAGGCCCTTCGGGCGGGTTTTCGGATCATTGTCAGCCGCTCTGCGGTAACAACCGCCGCCATTGCCATGTGCAATGAGGCCAATGCGACTCTGGTCGGTTTTGCTCGTACCGACGAGCATCGCTTCACTCTGTTTGCGGATGCCGCAGGGCGCATCCCTCTTCAGGATGGCCTCACTCCAGCGGCTCAAAGTGCATGAACGCGCCCCTTGTAGGCGTTGTCCTGGCGGGCGGATTAAGCTCGCGGCTTGGACATGACAAAGCGTTGGTGCGCCTTGATGGCGGCACTGTTGATCTACTGGCGCAAAGCGTTCGCCTGCTTGCTGAGGTTACACCGGCAGTGTATGTTGTGGGTCGCGTGCAGGAAGAGTATAACTGTATTGCAGATATTCTTCCTGGGCATGGCCCCGTCGGGGGTATTGCCACAGTTCTTTCCCAGCATCCAGGTTCTGCCTGTCTGGTGCTTTCTTGTGATTTGCCCTTTATGGAAAAGAAAGTGCTGGATCACCTCGTGGAAGCACGCGCCGAACGCCCCCCCAATACTTGGATGACCGCTTATTACCAGCAGGAAACAGGGCATGTTGAAGCCCTTGTCGCTATCTACGAGCCAGGGGCTTATCCCTACTTCGCAGAGTGTCTTGAGCAAAAGTTGCTTAAAATCAGCCGGGTAGTCCCAAAAGAAAATCAGTTTCTCATCCCGTATCTCGCAGCAGATTCCCTTCCCTTCTTCAATATTAATTATCCCGCCGACCTCGAAGTCGCTCGCCGCATGATGTTTATTCTGGGGCGAGCGTAGCGATGGCAAGGGGCTAGCCCGTGTTTTTCATAAAAATACTGGGGGAGGGAACCCCAAGGGATTGAATTCCTTGAGTTTCCCTCCCCCAGCCCCCCACCCTCCTGATCCGCATTAGAGCTCGCGGGGTGGGCGCGAGTTCTGGCGATTGCGCCCGCAAGCGGATAGCGCAGCGTGCCTTTCTTTCGAAAACAGCACTGGTTTCAGGCTCGCGGTGTGGACAGCGCAGCAAGTGGGCGCTTTATTTTTTTGCTAACACCCTCTGTGTTGCTTCGGCTATAGCAAGTTCTTCGTTGGTGGGAATAACCAGCACGGGCACCTTGGTGCCATCTGGGCTAATGCTGCGAGCGTTCCCGGAGCGCGTGTCATTTTTGGTCTTATCAACAGCGATTCCCATGCCATCAAGGCCCTCGCAAACAGCGGCGCGAACATCATTATCATTTTCGCCAATGCCGGCGGTAAAGACAAGGGCATCCACCCGACCGAGAACGGCGTAATAGGCACCTATGTACTTACGAATGCTGTAGCAGAACATGTCAAATGCGAGCTGTGCCTGCTTGTCGCCTTTGGCGCGGGCAGCGTGCAGATCGCGCATATCGTTCATGCCGCAGATGCCCTTAAGGCCGCTTTGACGATTGAGCAGGGCATCTATGGCATCCAGCCCAAGGCCTTTGTGTCGGCCAAGGTAGGCATGAATGGCGGGATCAATATCTCCACAACGTGTCCCCATCATAATACCGGCAAGGGGAGTCATGCCCATGCTGGTATCCACGCACTGACCGTTTTGCACTGCCGTAATAGAGCCACCATTGCCAAGGTGGCAGGTGATGACATTGCAGTTATCCACAGGCTTTTTCAGAAAAGCGGCTGCGGCGTGCGCTACAAAACGATGCGATGTGCCATGGGCTCCATAGCGGCGGATGCGCAGGTTTTCGTAGAGGTCATACGGTAAGGGATACATGTAAGCCTTAGCTGGCATGGTGGTGTGGAATTCTGTGTCAAAAACAGTTACGTTGGGCGCGTGCGGTAACAGTTTTTCAGCAACTTCAATGCCTTGTAGGTTGGCTGGATTGTGCAGGGGGGCAAGGGCGGCCAGATCGGCAATGCCTTGGCGCTCTTTTGCACCAACCCGGCAGGACTCCGTAAAAATCTCTCCCCCCTGAACAACACGGTGCCCAACGGCAGCAATATCTTTCAAGCTTTTTATGACGCCCTTTTCCGCATCGGTCAAAAGCTTCATAACCATTTCCATGCCGGCAGTATGGTCGGCAAAAACCTGCTCTGCCGTAAACTTCTGCTCGGCAGGAGTTCCCGGTGCAATTTTGTGCGTAAAGCTTCCCATGCTGTCGCCAATACGCTCGACCAGACCGGAGCACAAGGCAGCTTTCGTCTCCATATCAATAAGCTGGTATTTAAAAGAAGAACTTCCGCAGTTAATAACAAGAATATTCATGAAAAATCCTACTATCGCGCTATGTTAAAGTGTGAATAAACAAAGATTATGTCAACGCTTATTGGAGACCGTTGCACAATACAACGAGTCCTATTTAGAACTTAAAAAGTTAAACGTAGACTGTTAAGCACAGCAGACTCAAATTGTGGATAAGGAGGGAGGGGGTCTGGGAGAGGGAACCTCAAGGGGATCATCCCCTTGGGGTTCCCTCTCCCAGTGCTTCGTGCAATCGTCTTACGACTGGGCCTGAACAGCCGTAATAGCGACAGTGTTCACGATGTCCGCTACCGTACAGCCTCGGGAAAGGTCATTTACCGGCTTGTTCAAGCCTTGTAGCACAGGGCCAATGGCAACGGCGTCCGCAGCACGCTGTACTGCTTTGTAGGTATTGTTGCCGGTATTAAGATCCGGGAAAATAAATACTGTTGCCTGTCCTGCTACTTTGCTGTTTGGCAGCTTGGTGCGGGCTGTTTCTGGGTCAATGGCGGCGTCGTATTGCAGGGGCCCTTCCAGGAGCAGATGCGGGGCGCGCTCTTTTGCAATGCGGGTTGCTTCCACCACTATATCTACATCTGCGCCTTTACCGGAGCTGCCAGTGGAATAAGAAAGCATGGCTACCTTTGGTTCAATGCCAAAAATGCGTGCGGTTTCCGCTGAGCTTATGGCAATATCTGCCAGTTGCTCGGAAGTGGGGTTGGGGTTAATGGCGCAATCGCCGAAGGCCAGCACCCGATCTTTCAGGCACATAAGAAAAATGGACGAGACAATGGATGCGCCGGGCTTGGTTTTCACAAATTCAAAGGCCGGGCGAATAGTGTGGGCTGTCGTATTGATGGAGCCGGAAACCATGCCGTCGGCGTCTCCTTTCTGCACCATCATGGTGCCGAAATAAGTGGGGTCTGCCATTGTGTCGCGGGCCTGCTCAAGGCTGATGCCCTTGCTTTTGCGTAATTCGTAATAAGTCTGCACGTATTCATTGAATTTGGGGGAGAGATCCGGCTGGATGATGGGCACGTCCAGGTCAAGCCCGAGATCTGCAATTTTGGCCGTAATCTGTGCCGCCTTGCCAAGCAGAATGATATCCGCCACATTACGACGCTGCAATACGTCTGTTGCCCGTAAAATACGTTCTTCGGCTCCTTCTGGAAGCACTATGCGCATTCTCTTGCTGGCCGCACGCTCCAGCAGATTGTATTCAAACATTTTGGGCGTAATTTTAGAAGAGCTCATGGTGAAGAGGCGACGCCCAATTTCACGCGAATCCACACAGGTTTCAAAATGTCCAAGGGCAGTATTGATTTTGCGGGAATCGTCCGGTTCAATTTTTCCGTAGAGATGCGCAAGAATATCAATAGTTTTGTAAGTGTGATCCGGCACGCTTAAAATGGGTACGGGTACGCCTGTCCACCCTTCAATGAGGCGGTGGATGCTTACCGGAATTTCAATGCCCCCCGTAAGGAGAATACCCGCAATGTCAGGGTAGGACGAAGAAAAACGAGAACTCAGGCTGGCCAGAATGATGTCTGCCCGGTCGCCTGGGGTGACGATAAGACTTCCCTGAGCGATATAGTCAAGAAAGTTACCAACTTGCATGGCAGCAATAAGGTAGTCGTCTACCAGGGTATCTAACCGGCCGTGTCCGTACAGTACCTGGGCATTCATCCATTTTTTCACATCGCCCATGGTGGGCTTGCCAAGGGTGGTTTCTTCTGGAATGACAAAGGTTACCAGGGGGTGTGAGCTTTTTTCACTTGTGTGCAGGGCAGAGGCAACCTGGCTTTCTTCTTTATCGCTAACGCTGGCACGGTTGACAATACATGCGATAACATCAAGGCCTTTTTCATCCAGAAGATCAAGGGTTGCTTGTGTTGAAGCGATGATTTCCTGGGAGCCTTTGTCGGCGGCATTGGCAACAACCATGACGGGGCAGCCAAGGTTAGCGGCAATATCGGCATTGAGGTCGAATTCAAAGGCGGCGTCTTTGCCCATGAAGTCAGTACCTTCGCACAGCACAAAGTCGTAGTTGGCTTCAAGGTGTTTGTATTTTTTCAGAATGTTATCAAGAAGTATCTCATGTTGCCCACTGTTGATAAGGGCACGGGCTTCTTGAATAGTATAGGCAAAGGTTTCCTCATAGGGAATTTCAAGGCCAAAATGCGTCAGCAGCAGGTTGATGTCATGGTCTTTGGCAAAGTCCGTTGCCGGGCGGTTAATGATTGGTCTGAAAAAGGCAGGCTTGCGCACGTTTCTCATGAGCAATTGCATCATGCCAAGGGCAATGACGGACTTGCCGCTCTTGCTTTCTGTCGCGGTAATATAAAGGGTATTGGCCATAGAAAATTCCTTTTGGGGAGAGGGAAGTGATGGACACCCCCCTGGTTAATATTGTCGCCGGGATGAGAAACCTTTACCTAGAACCATATGCGTATTTTCTATAATCACAAAGGCGCTCGGATCTTCACGAAAGACCAGCTCTTCAAGGCGGCGGAGCTGTACGTTGTAGACAACGGCAAGCAGGACTTCGCGTGTTTTTCCTGTATACACGCCTTCCCCATGCAAGAGGGTGCAACCGCGCCCCAGATAATGCAAAATGCTCTGGCTGATGGCCTTGTGATGCTCAGATATTATGAAAACGAGCTTCCGCTCATTGAAAAGGCCCATGAAGTAGTTGGTTAAAGTGGAGGTCAGATAGGCTATTATAATGGAGTAAATAACATTGTCGGTATGAATAATGGGCAGAGCGAGCAGAAAGAGAATAACATTGTAAAAGATACTGAAACTGCCGACGCGCAGTCCATAGCGGCTGTGCAGAATAAGCGCCACAACGGTTAGCCCTCCGTCGCTGCCAAGGGAGCGCACGGCAATGCCGGAGGCGGCTCCACAAAAAACGCCTGTCGCAACGGCGGCAAGGGTGCGGTCGGTAATGCCTACATCAAAGACAGGCATATACTCTGTAGCGAGCGTAGTGATGGCAATGCAGAATATGGTATACAGCATAAAGCGGCGGCTGAGAAAGCGCCAGCCCGCCAGCAGCAGGGGAATATTAAAAAGGGCATACCAGACTGCTATGGAAACACCTATGCCGCTGTACGAAAGTAGCATTGATGTGCCGTAAATTCCGCCGGCAACAAAGCTGTGAGGCTGCGCAATGCATTTAAGCGCAAAGACGGAGAGAAGCCCACTGACGGTGAGTAAAAAAAGATTCCATGGAATGGACGCCGTGAGCGATTGTCTGATAAATGGGGACATGACAGAGGATTTTTTAGAGTAAAATTGTGGAAAAAACTTTATGTACTATATGCAGATGGATATTTATCGTAAAAAATATTAAAGAAAATGGCCCGCCAACGTACCCACCCTCACAAGAAGCACTTGTTTCGCGCTTGCAAAAAGCATATACTAAAAATTATGTAAAAACACTACCCCCGTTCGGGGGCAATTTGGAGGCGCATCATGCTTGTAAAGGAATGGATGACCCAAAAGGTTTTAAGCGTTGGCCCGGAAACATCCATGATGAAGGCTTCACGACTTATGAAGGACAATCGCATTGGCAGGCTCCCCGTGGTGGACGATGCAGGCCATGTGCTTGGTATTATTTCAGATCGGGATGTGAAAGATGCTTCCCCATCTAAGGCGACAACCCTTGATATGCATGAGCTTTACTATCTCTTGTCTGAAATGAAAGTAAAAGATATCATGACAAAACACCCTGTTTGTGCCAAAGAAAACGACTCCGTGGAAGCGGTCGCCCTTTCTATGATGGCAAAACGGTTTGGTGGTATGCCCGTGATAGATGCCAATAATCTTTTATGCGGAATAATTACCGATAGCGATATTTTTAAGGTGCTTATCTCCATTACAGGTGTTCGTATGGGGGGAGGGCAACTGGCACTTGATATTGCCAACGTCCCCGGAACACTGCGCCCTGTGCTTGATGCCCTGCGAGAGCTTGGGGCCGGTGTTGTTTCGGTTCTTACCTCACAGGACGCGCAAGATTCACCCATGCGCCGGGTTTATATTCGGCTGCGCCCCCTTGAGCCGGCGGCGGAAGAGAAGGTGATTGCCGGTATGAAGACCCAGTTTTCCATTGTGCACTGGGAAAAAGCCATCAACATTACAGGCATTTAGGGTAGTTTCTCTATAGAATTACGCTTCGAGAAAGCCAGTCTGGAGTAATCCTGTCTGGCTTTCTCGAAACATATGAGATCGTTGTGCAACAAGCTCATATGGCTGATTCTTGTCCAATTATTTTCAATGTTTATTTGAAAGGAGTTTTTCATGATCGCACCCCATCGCCTGTCTGGATTTTACACCGTAATCCGCTTGCTGCCCTGCCTGCTTCTGTGCGGAGCGGTTTTCATATTTGCTGGTTGTGTGCCGAAACCAAGCGGCCCCACGAGCTCTGCTCTGACCGGGAGCACGGTAAAGGAATTGGCTTATGGTGTAAGCATTGCAGTGCCTCCGGGCTGGGCTATTGATGAAAGCAGTCCTTCGGCAGAAACGGCCAAGGCCTCCCTTGACGCACGCGCTGCCAAAGGCGAGCGGATTGTTCTTTTTTCCATGAACCGCCCCTCCTCCAATCCTGAAGGCCGGGATGCCCTCGTGGCGCTGTTTCTTGTTGATTCCACAAGGGTTTTCCAGCCGGAAGAAGCTACGGCAACCCTTATGCCAGACGATCTTGAGCGCTACGGCGAGGCCATTCTGGCGCGTGATAAAGAAGCAGCCCGCCTGAATAAAACCCAGAGCAACCTCCTGACCTGGACGGTAAGCAAAGGGCAAATAGATGGAAACCTGACGCTCATTCACAAAGGAACAGCCAAGGGCCCCAACGGCATTCTGGATCTTTACGATATCAATGTTTACTTGCCCAATGGCAAGGGGCTTGCGCTCAAGTCTGTTAGCGATCCGGGCGTACCGGGTACAAGTGAGCTGATGAGCGCCCTTGTTGCCTCCCTCCACATTCGTAAGTAAAACCCGGTGTAGAGCGAATTTTCGTGTTGGTCATGCCTAACAACGTGCCGCGGGTTTAAGTAAGGGCCGTTACTTCCAAATATATACTCAACTTTGCAAAAAAGGACATACGCTATGCAACCAGTAAATTTACCCTCAACGATAGCGGGTGTTGACGTAGCCACAGGGCTTACTCGCGTTGCGGGCAACCAGAAACTTTTTAAACGTCTGTTGATTCAGGTGGCAGATGATGCCGTAAACATTCGAGAAAAAATAAATACCGCTATTATGGCAGGTGACTTTGTTGCTGTGCGTGAGCAAGCGCATTCGCTCAAGGGATCTTCTGGAAATCTTGCCATTACCGATGTTTTTGCCGCAGCCGAAGTGCTGGAATCCAGCGCTAAAAAAGAAGACTTTCCTCAGGTTTTTCAGGCATTTGATTCTCTTGAACAAGCGCTTGAGGCATACTGTGCTGCCATAGCTCCTTTACGCGCATAATCCAGCCTTCCGGCGGGCGAATAGCTCCCAAGGTAGTCATTACATTAATTTATAATAGATTCCGGTCAATAACGCTGAAACAGGAACCCCATGTCTAACCATCCTTTGCCCTCACTGACCTTGCGGAGTGTGCTTGAGCGCAGCGCAGCCCTGTTTGCTGACAGGCCGGCTCTCTCCAGTTTGAATGACACCCCCCTCACTTATAGTGATGTGTATGAATCCACACAAACCATCACCCATTGGCTCAGAGAACACGGCGTTGGATTTGGTGACAAGGTAGTTATTCTGTCTGAGAACTGCTCGCACTGGGGAGTTGTCTATTTTGCCGTTACCTGTATGGGAGCGGTGGCTGTTCCTATTTTGACGGAATTTCACTCAGACGCCATTTGTCATATCATTCGACACAGTGAGGCCAAAGCCGTTTTTGTTTCTGAAAAGCTTCTTTCTAAAATAGAAGATGCAGAGTTTGACCCCACACCGCTTTTTATAAATATAGAAACATTCTCTCCCATTGCACTGGAAACAGCGCGAGATACCATTCGTGAGCTCAAAAGCGCCGGGCTCAGAGAGTTTCGCAAGTGGAAAGAAAAGGCCCTTGCCCTGGGATCCCAGCCTACCTCTGCTGTGCTGCAAGATGGAAAATACCGTGGCCCGGAAGAAGGCGATCTCGCCGCCATTATCTACACCTCCGGCACCACGGGCCATTCCAAAGGTGTTATGCTTTCCCACAAGAACATCGTATCCAATGCTGTAGGCATTGAATGTTATGTGGATATTAATGAAAATGACCGCCTTCTTTCCATTCTGCCCCTTCCACACACCTATGAGTGTACCCTTGGCCTCGTACTGCCCATCTTGCGTGGGGCGCAAGTTGTCTATATAGATAAGCCCCCCACAGCGCGGGTGTTGTTGCCAGCCCTTGGCTCTGTCAAGCCCACCGCCATGTTGGCAGTGCCGCTTATTATGGAAAAGATATTTAAAACCAGCGTGTTGCCAAAGCTTACCGCTAACCCGCTCTTACGCTTTTTCTACCGCATTCCTCTTACCCGCCGCTTTATGCATCGAGCTGCGGGAAAAAAATTGCTCGTGACCTTTGGGGGGCAATTACGCCTCATGACCATAGGTGGGGCACCACTTGCGGGCGATGCCGAGCTTTTTTTACGTGAGGCCGGGTTTCCCTATGCCATTGGCTATGGGTTGACGGAAACCTCTCCTCTTATTTCCGGCTCGTCCACCAAAAACTGCCAGCTCTACAGTGCGGGTACTCCGCTTGTAGGTACTCAGGTGCGTATTGCTGATAAAAACCCCCGCACCGGCGAGGGGGAAATTCAGGTTATTGGGCCTGGTGTTATGCAGGGATATTACAAAGCTCCTGAAATAACAGCAGATGTTATGACAGAGGATGGCTGGCTTCGCACTGGCGATCTTGGAACTCTTGATTGCAAAGGCTATGTAACCATCCGTGGGCGCTTGAAAAACGTAGTTATCGGCCCAAGCGGCGAGAACATTTATCCTGAAGAAATTGAATCCTTCTTTTTTGCCTCACCCTATGTGCTTGAAGTTCTTGTATATGGCTATGCCGGTAAGCTCACTGCCCGTGTTCACCTTGATACCACCAAGCTTGATGATCTCTTTGGCAACCTTCCCGCACCAGAGCTTGCCCAAAAAACATGCGCCCTCCTTGAAAATATTAAGGATGATGTGAACGGCAAAGTTTCAAATTTCTCGAAGATACAGCGGATTATCGAACAGACAGAGCCCTTTGAAAAAACGCCCACACAGAAAATTAAACGCTACTTATATGTAGATTCTTAGGGAAACGCTGAAGGATTGAATGATGATTTTTTTGGAGGAGCTCTGCTCCTCCAAACCACCTCGGCAAAGGGGGTGACCCCCTTTGCAAACCCCAGTTATGGTAGGGCGATGCAAGCTAAGAGGGCCTTGCTTGAGCTGTGAACACGGCCTTGTACTTATGCAGTCGATTTTGCAGTAAAAATATGGGGTTTCCAAAGGGCCTCAGGCCCTTTGGCCGCCGGAGGCCTATTCGATTCTTAGCTGATTTTACTGGCCTTGCTTTTACATTTAACCCTACGAGTAGCCTACGCTTATGTCTCATTCGCCTCAAGAACTTGCCCGCGAAATAGCTCGCCGCCGTACCTTTGGCATTGTCAGCCACCCCGACGCCGGAAAAACAACACTTACTGAGAAACTTCTTCTTTTTGGCGGAGCCATTCAGCTTGCAGGATCGGTTAAAGCGCGTAAAGCCTCCCGTCATGCTACTTCTGACTGGATGGCCATGGAAAAGGAGCGCGGCATTTCCGTTACAACCTCGGTCATGAAGTTTACCTACGACGATTACGAGGTAAACTTGCTTGATACGCCGGGCCACCAGGATTTTTCAGAGGATACGTACCGGGTACTTACCGCTGTGGATTCAGCACTGCTTGTTATAGATTCCGCCAAGGGCGTTGAAACACAGACCAAAAAGCTTATGGATGTCTGTCGAATGCGGGCAACGCCCATTATGACGTTCATCAACAAGCTCGACCGGGAAGGGCTGTCGCCTCTGGATGTTATGGCCGACATTGAAGCGCACCTTAACATTGAGTGCACGCCACTCACCTGGCCTGTGGGTATGGGTTCCACGTTCAAGGGAACCTATGACATTCGCACGGGAGAGCTGCGTCTTTTTTCTTCCACCCACGGTGGTAAAGCGCTGGAGGCGCAGGTTATCATCAAGGGGTTGGACGATCCGCTTCTGGATGAATACCTTGGGGATCAGGCCGCAGCCTTGCGTGCGGATTTGGAATTATTGAACGAAGCCGGCACACCTTTTTCCGTTGAGCGGTACCTGAAGGGAGAGCAAACGCCGGTATTTTTTGGCAGTGCTGTCAATAATTTTGGTGTGCGCGAATTACTTGATACCTTTGTGCAGCTCGCCCCAAGTCCGCGTCCACGCCAAGCCGCAACACGCATGGTGCAGCCGGAAGAAACGGAGTTTTCTGGGGTTGTCTTTAAAATTCAAGCAAATATGGATAAAGCCCATCGCGACCGCATTGCCTTTATGCGCATCTGCTCTGGCTCTTTTACTCGCGGAATGCGGCTGCGGCATCACCGTACCAACAAGGAAATGGCTATTTCCAACGCGACTATTTTTATGGCTCAAGACCGCACCGGTGTTGAAGAAGCTTTTGCCGGCGATATTATAGGCATTCCCAATCACGGAACCATTAAAATAGGGGACACCTTCACAGAAAAGGAGATCCTTAAATTTATTGGAATTCCAAGTTTCGCCCCAGAGCTGTTTCGTCGTATTCGCCTGCGTGATCCACTGAAAGCTAAACAACTGCAAAAAGGGCTGGAGCAGCTTGCAGAAGAAGGGGCTGTACAGCTTTTCCGTCCTCTTGTTAATAATGATTATATCTTGGGAGCTGTTGGACTTTTGCAGTTTGATGTCATAGTGTCCCGTCTTGCAGAAGAATATTCTGTAAACGCTACCTATGAAAGTGTGAATATTCATACAGCGCGCTGGATTCATTCAGATGATAAAAAGCAACTGGACGATTTTAAAGATTACTATAATCAAGATCTTGCTTTGGATGCGGAGAATGCTCTGGCTTACCTCGCTCCCAGTCCCTGGAAGCTGGAATCCGCCGAGGAACGCTATTCGCAGATAGAGTTTCGCACCACTCGCGAGATTTAGCGCTATGAAATATGTAAAAATGTATTTTGTTGAATGCAGGCAAAGAATCATTTCGGGCTCCTCCCGAACCCGGCAGAGACTGTAAAGAGGGCTGCACAGGTTACCAGCCAGCAGTACTTTTACTATATAGCAGTAACCCTTTGGCAATGCGTGTCACACCTGCACCCGGCATTTGAGTTCGCGCACAGTGCAACGGTCTCCTATAGAGTCTGCGCCCCAGCCCCTCTCGAAGGGGCATCGTTCCAAAATAATTATGGTCATAAAGTGAGCACCTTATGGATACCACTCTGAAAACGCATAAGCCCGTCATCTGCATCCTTGATGCCGACAAAGATCGTTGCCTGCGGGAAGAAGCCGCCCTTGATAAAGCCATCCGCGATAAAAATATTGCCGCAGAAGGGCTCTCCAATTACGGCATCTGTGCCATTGCCCGCACGGGCCTGGAAGATGATTTACCCGTCATAGATGTGGACGGACACTATTTTATCCCCAAAAACAAGGGGCAGGAGATTTCGTACGATGATTTGTGCGGATTCTTGGATATGCTCCTGCGGAAAGGTATTGTTATACAAGGTGATGCCGCATTTGACGGCACTATCTAAGAAGAGCGCAATTTGTATGATACTCCTCCCTCAGGGAATTGTGAAATATTCGAGTTAGAACTTATCCATAAATAAGGAGAGCGTGTGGCAAGAGCAAGGAAAATGGTTTTTTTGCGGAGGGAGTGGACTCTTATGTCCTCGACCCAGAGCAAAAAAGGCATTTGACGCAGCTATTGACCGCGAACATCCTTATTT
>JAVBJS010000078.1:0-21036 GCA_031546885.1 Desulfovibrio sp. | reverse complement strand
CCATTTCTTTGCCCGTGCCGGACTCGCCGCAAATGAGCACAGTTGCCACCGAAGGCGCTATCATTGCAAGCATTTCCATTAACTTACGCATGGGGGTGCTGGTGCCGATGATTCCTCCGGTGTTAAAGGAAAGTCCCAGGCGCTCTTTCAATGTATGATTTTCAGAGCGCAAAGCAGCGTGATCAAGGGCTCGCCCCATGGCAAGGCGTAGCATATCAAAATCAAGAGGCTTGGAGAGATAGTCGTAAGCTCCTGATTTTAAAGATTCAATAGCGGTTTCTACATTGGAATAGGCTGTCATGATTAAAATGGGTATGGCAGGGTTATAGAGCTTTATTTCCTTTAAGGCGTCAATACCGCTCATGCCTTCCATCTGAATATCCATAAGAAGAAGATCATAAGGATGCTGCTGGCATAATTGTACGGCCTGCATGCCGCTTTCTGCCTCATCCACCCTGCCGCCCCATGCGGAGAGCAGGGCTCGCAACATAACGCGGTGTGCCACGTCATCATCCACAACAAGGATGCGAGCTTTATTGAAAAGTGTATTCATTGTATGCCTTTAAGAGCGTCTAGGCTGTGCTGTAATATTATAGTAAAGACAGATCCCTGCCCAAGAGTACTGCTCACCTTGATTTCTCCGAGGTGTTCTTCCAGTACATTTTGCACAATGGCAAGGCCAAGGCCTGTCCCGGTGACCTTTGTTGTAAAATATGGAGTAAAGATGCGGTTCGTAATGTCGGGAGGAATTCCGCAGCCAGTATCGGAAATCGTTATAATAACATTTTTTCCGGTAATGTGCGTTGCTACCTGTAAGCTTCCGCCTTGCCCCATGGCTTGTACTGCATTGATGAAAAGATTCAAAAAGGCCTGGGTCAGCCTTTCCGCATCAATTCGCAGTGGGGGTAGGAGTGGGTCTGGCTCAAAAGAAACAGTAATGCCCTTATGCTGCGCATCAATGGTTATGAGGCGCAAAGAGTTTGTAATAACCGCGTTCACATCACCATCGGTAAGGTGCAAAGGCGTGGGCCGGGCAAAGGTGAGCAATTCTGAAACAACGCGATTCAACCTGTCTACTTCACCTATCATGGTGGCGGCAATTTCCTTGTCTGGAGCCGTCGTGTTTTTTTCAGCAAAATAGGTGGCAAAGCCCTTGATGGAACTGAGTGGATTGCGAATTTCATGAGCCATACGGGCAGCCATGTTACCCAGGGTGGAAAGACGCTCACTGCGTTGCACCGCTTCTTGTAGGCGCTTTACTTCCCGCATATCTCGCAGCAGAAAGAGGTGCCCGAGGGAAACCCCTTCGTCATTGGCAATGCGGGAAGCGCTCAGGCTTACAGGTACTACCTCAGCATCAGATTGCACCATGCTGTGCTCTTCTTCAAGAATGCTTCCTTCTGTGGCAAGGCGTTGTAAAAAATTTCCCCAGTCAAGTCCCTGTACGGAAGCAAGGGGCGTGCCCTCTTGAATATCTTTTTGTTCCGGATTTTTTTTAAGAATATCCGCTGCGACTTTATTAATCAAAGTTATGGTATGTGTTGCGTCTGTGGTGAGCAACCCAATAGGGAGTGAGGTGACTATTTCAGAAGCAAAAGCGCGAGTATCTTGCAAAAGACGGCGTGAGCGCTGGTAATGCTGCGCCCAGAACAAAGAGACAAAGCCTCCCAACCCCAAGCACCCCAGTACAAAAGCAGTTACTGTCGTATGCCGAAAATCCTCTGCCAGAGCTTCTTCAAAGGGCTTTGTCGCCAGCCCGATGAATACCTGCAAGCTATCTTCATTGGGATTGCGCATGTTTTTAATCATGCCCCGGCCGGCGGATTCTGTGGGGCTTCTTTCCGAGGTAAATCCTTGAGGCGATGAAGAGGGGCGTAACCCCAAGGGAGTTGGGGCACCTGGCCGAATCATACCCCAATTACATTCCCCCACCGCTCCGTTATGCCACATGTGCCGATGAAAACCCGGCAAAGGTGAAAATACTCGATATACTTCAAAAATAGTCATGCCTTGCGTTTCAATCGTGCGCCACTTGCGTTTTTCGGTAACGCCCAATTGGGAGAGTTCGTTAGTATCATAAAGGTTTTTTCCAACCAGCGCCCGATTGCTGTGCGCCAGCAGCAGACCTTCCTTATCTGCCACTGCCATGTAGACAATGCCCGGTTGCTTGGCTGTTTCTTCAAGCAGAGCTTGCACCAGCATGCTGTTGCTATTCATGCCCATGCCCGTTCGCGCTCCCGCCTCCAGTGCCCAGATGAGAGATTCCGCCCTATCTGTAAGGTTTTGCACCATGTGCGCTTTTTCTCGTTGGGCATTGCGCACCGCCAGCGTAATGATGACAAACCCCAAAATAGCAGCCATACCAATGATAAGCCACGGCGAATATCGCATAACAAGGCTGTTGCGTAAGGCGGGAAGTGAACGCAGGAAGGACATGCAGTTTTCCTCTGGTTGTATCTTTTTTACCCGGAATCGAATAGTCTGAGTAATTACTACTCATATTGAGATCGTAGAGCAAGGGATAACTTATTCCGCTCGATTATTTTTATCATATATTTCAGTGTGATTTTGATCTTGGAAAGTCTGGCACGAATTTAGTAATATAACTGGTAAGATTTACTTGCAACAACTGTGCATTTTTAACTCATACCAGTTCAAATCAAAGGAGATGCATTGAGTTGTCGGGGCTTTGCCCTGAACCCGTCGGAACATTGCTTTCCCCCGGGCTCACTCATTGTGCATCCTGATGAGGGTAATTTGGTATCACTACACAAGGAGCTATCATGAACAAGCTTTACACAACCCTCGCTGTACTTGCATTAACCGTAATGGCAGTGAGCGGTGCTGTCGGCACAGCGAATGCTGCCGGGCACATTGCTATGCCGCACGGTGTCTCCAGCAATAATGTTTCCCCTAAAATGCAGGCAATCATGCAACAACAGTATGAAGAAATTGCTCCCTTACAGCAGGAGCTTTTTGCCAAGCGCCTTGAGCTGAATAATCAAATAGCAGCCGGTGCTGACAATAAATCCGTCCAGGATCTTGTGGGCGAAGTAAATACGCTACAGACGAAACTAACGGCTGCGCAAACCAAGGCTCGCCAAGAGCTGGTACGGAGCGGGATTCCTTACAGCAATTTCATGCAATACTGTATGATGATGGGAGCGGGACAAGGGCATGGCATGATGGGAGCGGGGCAAGGGTATGGCATGATGGGGAATAGTTGTGGCGGCACGGGAATGAATTCCGGGATAATGGGTGGCAAAAGGGGAATGGGGCACGGTATGATGTATGGAAGTAATTACTAGCCTTATGGTTTCAAGTATTGATTGAGTGAACTTTAGCACTATGAAGATGTTGAGTTTTTCTCATCCGTGCCGGTACCCCCGGCCCGGATAATGCCTTAACCAGAGTAGCCCACTCATTTTATTGGCTAAGTGCGTATAGATAATTTGAGGGGACATCACACAGTATGATGTCCCCTCAAATTATCGTAATTTCAGTTCAAAACCAAGGTGCCCATTCGTGCTCAAGCATCGTCGTTCGGGCCTGTTAAGATCAGTCTAATCCTGAGAGGCGGTATTAATGCGCAAATTGGCGCGCTCAACATCAAAGTTACTCAGCAACGATCCGCCAAGTGCCAGCAAGCGATACTGCCCGGCAATGATATTTTGCTGCGCTGTAACCAACTGAATAGCTGAACTGAACAATTCGTTTTCAGCATCAAGCACGTCAAGCAAAGAACGCTGACCAACGTTAAACTGCTCAAGATACATATCACGGGTTCTGGTGCTGTACTGGACGGCATTGCCAAAAAACTTGGCTTGTTCCTGCACAGAGACGAGTTGGCTCCATGTGCTGGTGGTTTCCTGCGTAAGGGAATCCATCAAAGCCAAGAGTTCTTGGCGGGACTGCCGACCACGGGCCTTGTCACCTTGCACGTTAAACCAGTCATAGCCACCATTAAAGATGTTCCAGTTAGCGCGGAGCATAACAGAGTTGCCCCAGTCGTAGGTTTCTCCCCCACGCACACGCCAGGAATAGCTTGGCCCTGCCTCAAGGTAAATCTGAGGATGGAAGGGGGCGCGATCAAGTTCTGTCTGTGCATCCGCTGTACCAATGTCATTCTTGAGAGTTTTGATCTTCAGGTTTCCGCTCTGGCTGTTGGCAAGGGCAAGCTCCAAGCTGTTCAAAGGCTTTTTGGGAGCAGTAGGTGGCTCAAGTTGTGTTGGTTCCATGCCGGTAAGACGCTTATAATTGGCCATGGCGCTTTCAAGGGCAAAGCGACTTTCTGCCAAGGAAGCCTGTGTCCGAGCAAGACGGCTTTGTGTTTGCGACACATCCGCAAGTGTTGAAGCGCCGGAACGCTGCCGCGCAGTCTGGGAGGCAAGAATATTTTTGTGGTTTTTTACATTAAGCTCTGCCAAAGCAACAATACGGCGCTGGCGATATATTTCAATGTGAGCAAGAACAGCGTCCAAACCCAGTCCCTCGGCGTTGTCCATCAGTCTGCTTTCTGCAGAAGCAAGACGGCCTTCGCCAATAACAACGCGGTTCCAGGTTGACATCCCATCCCAAATGGTCTGGGAAACAACAAGGCTAAGTTCGCTCTGATCGTAAAAGTAATCCGTGTCTCGCTTACCTAAGTGATTCCGCGAAGTCTGCGTACTCCACTGGCTTGTGCCATAGCCTGCGCGGGCATCAACGCGAGGAAACCAGCCGCTCCGGGCACGTTTCAAGTCGTACTCTGCGGCCTGCCGGTTTTCCTGAAAAGCCTTGATGGTTGGGTTGTAAGCTACGGTTGCAGTGACGGTATTCTGCAATGTAATGGGCTGTGCAGCTAAACATTGGGTCGAAAAAAGTGAGATTGCTGCAACGGTTATCCCAGCAGCCATGTTAGATAATAACCTGTTTTTCATGAGATTCTTCCTTTTTTAAAAACTAAATCATCCTGTGGCTACAATTCCACATAAATAAAGGCCTGTAAAAAATGCTCATATCAACTACATCACGCCTCCTTTCATTCGTGAAAGGAGTAGCTTCAACCCATGCGGTCAGGAGGAATCGCCATGCTTACAGGCAAGCATAACACCCTCACAATGGGAGAAATTTTCACGTAACGCCACTAAGTTAAACAAAATCTAGTGGAATTCAACCTACTTTACTAACCTGTAACCCATGGGCGAGTATTAAATAACAACTTAAGCTGTGTCAAGATATTCTTTTGTCAAACAATGGCCGATGTGAAAGCTTCCGGACTTGAGGCCACTGTGCAGCAGGTGCCCGCAAGCGAGCAGCGCAGTGTGCTTTTCTTTTAAAGGCCGTTTAGGCCTTAAAAGCATGTTAAAAGGACATATCTTCTATTACATAGAGTTCGTATGTGTAGATAGCTTGCCGATGGCCTCGACCTTTATGATTCCCCCAAGAAATGGTAAAAAATCACCGGTTGACGATTGACGCAAAAAGACTATACTTTGCCCCGTGTGTAAGTGACCACTGCTGGATTTAGCGTCCGTTGCTCAACGAGTTTCCTTAGTTGTGCAATAAATGCAAGTGAGCATGCACTGGAGCGAGCCCCTCTATTTCATAATTTGCTATGAATTTTGGAATCCTGCTAAGAAATTGTTTTTCTATTTTTAAGAAGCTGAAAGGTGATATTTCTTTTTAATGGAACCTTCAAGCTAGTGCGTTTTAAAAATGATTAATAAAATCAGTATAAAAAGATTTCAAAATAGAATGCCGAGCGCTGTTTTTGGATAAGCGAAGGGTGAACTATTTATTGAGCGTATCAATATTTGACAACGCTACGGTCATAGTAGAACATATATTTTTTTGTACTTTCTCTTTACTCAATCTTGATGGATAACTCCCATGAGGTTCCCACGGTGAATAATCCCACTGATTCAACAATAAAGCCCGGCACCCCTCGGGCAACTGAAGCGCCTGCAACACAACCTTTTGCATCTTCTTCAGGCAGCGTTCCCTCTTCAGCGTTATCCCCTGCCGCTGGAGGCGAGGTGTCTCAATCTACTAGTGGCGGGTTCAATAATCCCTCTGTCGGATCATCGCAAAATACCCCCGGGAGTGCTGGCATTTCTAACGCTCCTGGGGGTGTCAGCGTTCAGGCTGCGAGTGCTTTGGGTACTCCTGCTGGCGCAAGTACCCCCGGCATTCCGAGTGCCCCAGGCGTTCCAGTTGGCGCAAGGACAGGAGCTTCCGGTGTTCCGAGCGGCGCAGGTGCTCCGGGAACTCCCGCTGGCGCTGGCGGCGCAGGTGCTCCGGGAACTCCCACTGGCGCTGGCGGCGCGGGTGCTCCGGGAACCCTCGGTGGCGCTGGCGGTGGCGGGCAAGATGGGGGTCAGCCTCTGAGTCAAAGTGAACTCGACCAACTTACCCGGCAAAACGCTGCCATTCCCGACCCTGCGGACGTGGATTATGATCCGCCCCTTATCCAGTGTATGGCCGGCCTTTTCAAGTTACATGGAAAGCCTGTGTCTACGCGCCTGTTATCGGCAGGACTGCCTAAAACATCTGGCCCTTTGCATCCTTCTGCCTGTATCCGGGCGGCACAGGCGGCTGGGTTAAAGGCAAAAACTGTTTATCGGCCCACTCTTGCACAGATTTCTCCCCTCACTCTCCCCTGCATTTTGTTGCTTCAAGGTGAAAAAGCCTGTATTTTAACTAAGATAAGCAAGGAAACAGTAGAGGTTCTCTTTCCCGAAAATGCGATGGAACCCCGCGTGGTTTCTCGAAAAACCGTGGATGATGAATATCTTGGCTATGCCATTTATGCAAAACCGGATGCCAAGCTGGACAGGCGAGCCAGTGAGCTGAAATTGCTTGATGACAAGCGCTGGTTCTGGGGCACTCTCTTCCACTTCATGCCCATTTACAAGCATGTGTTTGCCGCAAGTATCATTGTGAATCTCTTGGCCATTGCCGGCCCTCTGTTCTTCATGAACGTGTATGACAGAGTCGTGCCAAACCACGCAAAAGACACTTTGTGGATGCTGGCGCTGGGCATTGGGCTTGCCTATATTTTTGACTTTTTGCTGCGTAACCTGCGAAGTTATTTTGTGGATGTGGCAGGCCGCAATGCGGATATTATTCTGGCAAGCAAGCTCATGCAGCAGTTGCTGGGACTTCGCCTTGACGTTAAGCCTGATTCAACGGGATCTCTTGCTAACAACCTGCGTGAATTTGAATCGTTGCGTGATTTTTTTGGTTCCACTACGCTGATGACCATAGTGGATTTACCCTTCCTGGTTTTCTTTATTCTGCTGGTCTTTCTGATTGGCGGCCCCATCGGTTATGTTCCGCTTGTGGCTGTTCCCTTGGTGGTGTGCGCCGGTCTTTTCCTGCAATTTCCGCTACAACAGCTTGCGGAAAGAGGCTTTAAAGAAAATATGCAGAAAAATGCCCTGCTGGTGGAAATCATCAATGGGCTTGAAACCATCAAAACGACCATGGCGGAAGGTCGCATTCAGCATGCTTGGGAACGTGTTGTTGGCATGAGCGCGCTTTCAAATTGCCATACCAAGCGCATGTCCAACCTTTCTATTACTTTGACTATCCTGATTACACAGCTTGTTAGCGTATTCGTTATTATTTGGGGTGTTTACCTCATTACAGACAATGCTCTCAGCATGGGTGGGCTCATCGCCTGTAATATGTTGGCAGGGCGAGCCATGGCTCCCCTATCTCAGGTTGCCTCCATGCTTACCCGCTTGCAGCAATCCAGAATGGCGCTTAAGTCACTTGATTTGTTAATGAATCTTGAGACTGAAAAGGCAGAGTCCGGTAGTTATGTGGAATTTGGGCACCTTGAACATTCCCTCACCTTTGAAGGGGTTTCCTTTAAGTACCCAGGCTCGGAACTCTTTGCCATGGAGCGCATGAATCTGCATATTCGCCCAGGCGAAAAAGTAGGGATTATTGGCCGCATGGGTTCAGGAAAAAGTACCTTTGGCCGCATGTGCGTGGGGCTGTTCAAACCCATGGAAGGTGCAGTTAAGCTTGGGGGAGTGGATATTCGTCAGCTTGACATGGTAGATGTCCGCTCCCGTGTGGGGTATGCATCGCAAGACAACTACCTCTTTTACGGAACAGTACGCGAAAATATCTCCTTTGGTGCTATTAATGCTGATGACCGCATGATTTTGCGTGCTGCCAATATTGCTGGCGTTACCGACTTTATTCGTGCTCACCCGGCAGGTTTTGGCATGCCGGTTGGTGAACGTGGCATGGCTCTTTCTGGGGGGCAGCGTCAGTCTGTTGCCATTGCACGAGCTCTTCTGACTGACCCGGACATTATTATTTTGGATGAGCCCAGCAGTAACATGGACAACAGCTCTGAGTTGGCCCTTAAGCAACGGCTAGCGGCTACGCTTGGTAACAAGACCCTTATTCTCATTACCCACCGCCTCAGTATGTTGGATCTTGTGGACAGGCTGATGGTGATGGATAGTGGGCGTTTGGTTGCAGATGGCCCGAAAAATGCTGTGCTGGAAGCTTTACGTAATGAACAGCTCCGTCTTGCAGGAGCGGCAACCAGGCATGTCGCGCCACCAGCAAAAACACAGGCCGGGCAGGCATAGTCATGAGCGCTTCTTCGCATAGCCAGCGGGTAATTGATCTTGAATTCATGCGTGACGTTGACGCTGCCCAGCGCGACAACGGTAAGCGATGGGTCTACAGATTTTATGGATTAGTACTGCTCATTGTTGGTGCTATCCTTATTTGGGCCTGTTTTTCAGAAAGAAATGAGGTAACCCGGGGTAACGGGCAAATTATTCCTTCCCTTGGAGTGCAGCCCATACAAGCTACCGAGGGTGGTATTATTTCTGAAATTTTTGTGAAAGAGAACCAACTTGTTCAGAAAGGGCAGCGCCTTGCGACCATCTCAAACGTGGGAGCCAAAGCAGATTACGCCGAATTGGCGAACAAGCAGAAAGAATACGATCTTGCCATTAAGCGTCTTCAAGCGGAAGAAAAAAGTCTCGAACTTGTTTTTACCGAAAAAGATATAGCAGAGTCCAGCAAAGGAGTTGCGGATCAACAGCGATTGTATATTGCCCGTAAAGAGCAGTACGAGCAGGAAGAGTATGAGCTTGCCGCTATTCTGGCCCAACGCAAAGCAGAGCTTGACGAGACACTTGAGCGTAAAAAACAGTATGAGCAAACCTTGCTGATTTTGAAACAGCAGGAAGAAATGGTGCGTCCGCTTCTGCAAAGCCGTACCTATTCAGAGATTGATTATTTGAATCTCAAACAACGTATTGTCAGTCAGGAAGGCGAGTTGCGCTCTCTTGCTCAATCCATTTCCAAAATTTACAGTGCCGTGAGTGAAATGGAAGCCAAGCGAGCCAACCATGCGCCAGAGCGGCAAGCTGCCATTGCAACGGATATGCAAATGTTTCGGACAGAGCGCGACAGTATGCTTGAGAAATTAAAGGCCGGCGACCAGCGCGTGCAGAATGCGGAATTGCTTGCGCCCATGGCCGGCACCATTAAGCGTATTTTACTTAAAGAGCAAAGTGTTGCCCAGCGTGCGGAAATGGTTATGGAATTGGTCCCGGCCGACGATTCCCTTGAAGTGGATGCACGATTTCGCCCTGCTGATCGCGGCTTCCTGGCACTCAACCAAAACGCTACCATTAAAGTAACCGCGTATGATTTTGCTATTTACGGCGGCCTTGATGCGAACATCATATCCATTAGTCCAGACACCATTGAAGATGTTAAAGGTGAGCCTTGGTATAACGTCCGGTTGCGCACAAAATCCAGCAAGCTCCCCTTCCCGGAAAAAGATCTTCATATTGAGGCAGGCATGACTGTGACCGTTGATGTTCTCTCAGGAAAAAAGACTGTCATGAGCTATTTGCTCAAGCCTGTTTTCAAATCTAAACAGCGTTCTAATGTGGTGGATCTGCAAGATGCCACCAAGTTGAAATAGAAGGATTCACCATGAGCTTATTTTCTCGTGAACCGAATCAGCCGAACCTGGATTACATGGGGGAAGTGGATGTAGCGCTTCACCGGCGCGGACACCCTTGGGCCTTTACTTTGTCCTTTGCGGTTCTTGTTTTATTTGGGGCCTTTTTTGTATGGGCTGACATAGCACAAATTGATGATGTTACCCACGGTAGTGGTAAAGTTGCCCCTATTCAGGGCGTGCGCAAAGTGCAAAGCGAACGGGGCGGGAATATTGTTCAGATATTTGTAAAAGAAAATGATTCTGTAGATTATAATACTGATGTTGCGCAGATTCGTAATACGGATGTGCTTTCCGGCTTTCAAGAGCTACAGAACAAAAGCGTAGAGGCAGAACTTGCCCTTGCTCGCCTTGCTGCGGAATCCGGCGGAACTGACCTCGTCTTTTCGCAGGAAATACAGGAAAAATATCCTCACCCCGTTCAGGCGCAAATGAATCTTTATCAGTCACGCAGACTTAAATTTGAAGGTGAGGAGCAGCAGCTTCTTGCGCAGATTGAGCAGCGTAGCCGTGAAGAAGAAGAAGCGAGAACCAGAGAGGCGCGTTTTACAGAGGCCTTGGCGCTGGCCCAGCAGGAAGAAGCAAAATTTCGCGGGCTCGTGGGCTCTGCTGTTACCAAGTTGGACTATAACAGCAAACTGCTTAATCTGGTTTCCATTGAGGGCGATCTTGCCACCGTTACAAAAACTATTCAGCGTACTCAAGCGGGTGTTCTGGCGGCGCAAGCCCGTATGAAAACAAGAAAAGCTGAATGGCTGAGCAGTATCGCAACAGATTCCTTCAAGACTCGGCTTGAACTTGATGCAACACTGGAGCGCATGAAGTCTTGGGATGATCAGGTCACCCGCACCAATTTGCGCTCTCCTGTGCGTGGTACTGTAAAAAATGTTCTTCTTAAGGAAGGTAGCGTTGCAAAGCCCGCTGAAGTTATTTTGGAAATTATACCAACTGAGAGTGCCCTCGAAATCGTGGCCCGCTTCAGCCCGGCTGATCGCGGCTTTTTGTATGTGGGCCAAAAAGGTATGGCAAAATTCTCGGCGTATGAATTTTCCATTCACGGCGGCCTTGAAGCAAAAGTTGAAAGCATCAGTGAAGATACCATTCTCGATAAGCGGGGTGAGCCCTGGTATGAAGTTCACCTTACTACGCAACGTAAAACGCTTCTGTCGCAAGGAAAAGAGCTCCCTATCCTTCCAGGGATGACAGCGACTGTTGATCTTTTAACAGATAAGCGCACAGTTCTGAGTTATATAATCGGGCCTATTCTGCGGGCGCGGCAAAATGCCATGACTGAGCACTAGTGCTTACTTGCAAAAGTAAGCACTACAAAATCCGATAGGGTTTTGCGCCGACTGAGTCGGCGTGTCTATTAAAAATCAGTATGTTATACTTTTGGTATTTTTCGGAAACAGTGAAGTTTTATGCTCGAAATTTTAACAATTAGACACTAGAGACATTTGATATGAAATAGTTTCAGAATGATATTTTGGTCTCCAGCGGCCAAAGGGCTTGAATCCCTTTGGGAGCTCCATACGCCACAGCAGGCCCATATGGGCGCTGTGGAAATTATTTATCTGGTCGAGCTATGATGAGTAATAGTCCGGCCGCTTCTATAAACAAATTTGACGATTGGCATATATCTTCTCATACGGCAAAGGTATCCATGTGAATAGAGCTCTGTCCCCATATTTTTCATAGGCATTGCTGATATGAGATTTTTCTTCCGGCTATGGGCAACAGTATTGTTGACCGCTACCCTCATAGGTGTAAGCATCACTGAGCAGCCCCTTGTGCCTGCCATTGCTGCAACATCCGCTTCGGCTATACAAGAAGCAAATGAGCAGAGCAGCAGTAATGATGCGGGAGCGCCTCCAAGCGCTGCGGAAATAGCCGGTCAGCAGGATGTCCGTAATGCCATTGCGGCAGCAGCAACGGCGGATACCACTGACAGCGATGCCGGGGAAGCTAAAAACGCAGTTTCGCAGTCGGTTTCCTCGTCGGGAGCAGCCCCTGCAAGTGAAGCGGAACCCCCCAAAAACATTCGTTTGTTTGGGACTGTTGAGTTCCGTGGGCCACTCAAAAATATTCCTAAATGGGAACGAGTGCTTGGCGCTGAAAAAAAATTACCCAGCTTTGGTGGAGATGAAAAGGCTACACTTACCCCTGAGGTGGCTGCGCGATGGGCAACCGTGCGTAATAAAATTAAAAACGCGCCAATCATGGATCAGATTCAGGCAGTCAACAACTTTTTTAATCAATGGCCTTATAAAATAGATATGAACGTATGGGGCGTGGAAGATTATTGGGCAACTCCCAGCGAATTTGTACGCAAATCGGGCGATTGCGAGGATTATGCCATTGCGAAATATTATGCCTTTCGCAGTATGGGTATCCCCGCAAGCCAGTTGCGCGTTGTGGCCCTAAAAGATACAATTAGAAACTTGGGGCACGCGGTACTTGCCGTGTATGTCAATGATACAGCCTATATTCTTGATAACCTGACGAATTTGGTTTTGGTTCATTCGCGCTTAACGCACTATGCGCCCCAGTTTTCCGTTAATGAAGAATTTCGCTGGGCACATATTAAGCCGATGGCGGCCCCCAAGTGACAGTCTCATGATGTTGTGGAGATGTAATCTTTTTGGGCCGAGGGCGCCGGCACTACGAGGTGGAACCTCCCTAGAAAATAGTTGCCTGGATTAATCAGCCTTTTCCTAACAAACGCCAGCATGGGCACTACCCCCTGTGGAGACGCATATGAGTGAGACACAGACCTCAATTGAAAACGGTACAAACCTGCCAGGAATGAAGCCCAGAAGTAAAAAACCGCTCTGGTTTGGGCTTGTTCTGGTTACTGTTTTGATAGGCGCCATATTTACTGCGGCCTATCACAGCTTGGCGACCAAGCGGGTGGCCATGGAAGAAGACGTTTTTCAGCGCCAGAAGAACATTGCCGGCAGCCGCACCGAGACTGCCAACGCCTGGCTTGAAAGTCTTGTGGAGCAGGCAGCTCGCCTTGTGGGGTCTGACCTTTTTCAACTCTTTGCCTCTGAAGTAGACAAGTTGCCGGACGGCACTCCTTTCATGTTTGATTCTCCCGGAACCGGCACTGGCGGTGCAGCAGAGCAGCTTTCGTCCCAGCTTCCACTTATGCGCACCATGCTCACCGAATTTATATCCTACACAGGATTTTCCAGCGCTCGTATCGTTAATTCCAGAGCTGTTCCCTACATGGGCACGGAGGCAACGGATCGGCCCCTGACAACGGATCAGATAGCGCGGGTAAAGCAGGTAATCGCCACAGGCGAGCGGCAATATTCGCCCATAGCTGTTGTAAATAAGTGGCTTGGTTTTGAAATGTATATGCCCATTTTGCCCCCGCAATTTGAGCAGCAGAGTAAAAAAGCCGTTGCTGTTATCATCTTTACCCGCCTTGCTGACTCCAAGATGAACGAATTCATCAGCCCTGGCGTGTCGGTAGAACAAGGCCGCACCATTAAGCTCGTGCAGCGGGCAAATGATGTTTTTCAGGAAGTGATACCAAGTGATATCAGCGTTCATCCTATTAATAATTTTAACCTGAATTCTCAGGGTGATTTGCCCTTTACCCTTCGCCCCTCCTTTAGTGGAAAGGGTGAGGCCTATTCCCTTGGCTATCCCGTCCGGGCCACAGGCTGGTGGATTGTTGTGGAAAACGATGCGGCCGTGGTTAATGCAAGCCTCACTGATGAAGCGCAAAAACTGTATGGCATGGCGGGGCTTTTCTCTCTTACCCTTGCCCTGCTGGTGGTTGCCGCATGGTGGAGGCTGGTAGGGCACGAGCAGTCCACCATTAACGAACAATTCCGCGAGTTGCTTGTTGTTATTGACGATCAGAAAAAGTTGCTTGACGGTATTAACAACACTATTTCAGACCCCATTGCCTTGGCTGATGGCAAAGGGGTGTATAAATATGTTAACAGGGCCTTTGCCAGCGTGGTGGGCAGAGAAGAAAACGATGTTGTTGGCCTTGACGGGCCGGCTGTCTTTGGCTTTGATACCGCCAAGCGCCTTAATTCTTCGGATCAGCATGTGCTGATGACGGGTGAAAGCATTACCGTAAATGAAGTGTTGTGGCTGCAATCCAGACGGTATCACTTTCAGATATCAAAAACTCCGCTGCGCGACGCCGTCTCACGTACTCCCTATGGGATTGTTTCCGTGTATCGGGACATTACCAAGCTTGTGGAGACAGAAGAGCGCGGCCGTCGCGTTGTGCAGCAGACCATTGATGCCCTGGTTCGGACTATTGAAGAGGCGGATCCTTTCCTTGGCGGGCATTCGCGTATTATGGGGGGAATTGCAGGGCTTCTTGGCAGGCAATTGCGCCTGACTGATCCAGATATCGCAACCATTGAAGCAGCCGCTAACCTTTCTCAGATTGGTAAAATGTTTGTGCCCCGTGACATCTTGCTCAAACCGGGAGCATTGACGCCGGAAGAAAAAATAGAAATGGAGCGACACATCGAGCACGCGAAAAATATCCTGCAAGATATTGAGTTTGATCTGCCGGTTGTTGCCACCATTGCCCAGATGAACGAGCGTCTTGACGGAAAAGGCTACCCGGATGGGCTCACTGCCGAGGCTATTTCTATTCATGCCCGCGTTCTTGCTGTGGCAAATTCCTTTGCGGCTATGGCGCGGCCTCGCTCTTATCGTCCTGCGCTGCCTGTAGATCAGGTTCTTGGTATTCTGGAGCGGCAAACAGATAGCTACGATCAAGATGTTGTTGCTGCCTTGCGGCAAGTGCTGACTACACCAGCAGGTGAGCGAATTATTCAGCAAGCCGCTGCAGCAAAGGCCATTTAAGAGAAAATGAATTAATTGGGGGAAGGGTTGATTTGATCGTGTAACGATTTTTGAGCGAGACTTCACTCGCTTCAAACCTTCGCGATCTATAGGGTCTCCCCCTTTTTGGAAATTTCCATTGTTTCAGAAAAATTGAAAGACTGTAACCTTAAAATAAGCAGAGGATTATATGGAACGTTCAGGAATTATTACCTTTATGGGTGGCCCTTTAACTCTTTTGGGTAAGGCTATTGAAAAAGGCCAAAAGGCCCCTGCCTTTACGGTGCTTAACAATGATCTGGCTCCGCGTACTTTGGCGAATTATGCTGGAAAAACTCTTATTATTTCCGTGGTGCCCTCCCTTGATACAGGGGTATGCGATACTCAAACCCGTCGCTTTAATCAGGAAGCCGCCGCTCTCGGAAATAATGTTGCCGTGCTTACCATTTCCTGCGATTTGCCCTTTGCCCAAGCCCGTTGGTGCGGCGCTGCCGGGGTTTCGCAAGTAGAAACCCTTTCCGATCACCGCGACCTTTCTTTTGGCATTGCGTATGGTGTTGTCATTAAAGAATTGCGTTTGTTAAGCCGTGCAATTTTTGTTATTGATAAGAACGGTATCGTGACCTATACGGAAATTGTACCGGAAGTTACAAATGAAGTGGATTACGCAGCAGCTCTGGCTGCATGCAAAGCCGCTGCCTAGGGAATGACACTGGAATGCTTTTGAGGGAGGTTTTCCTCCTCCTTCAAAAGCTGTTGCTTCATCATAAAACCCTAAGCACGCGAGTCTGCTATGCCCATGCCAGAGCCTACCCCTGTTCGCATTGAGATATCTGACGGTGCTTCTATTCCTGATCATACTGACACGCGCTTTATAACAGCGTGGTCATTAAGCTTGATTGGCGCAATAGTCGCGTTGATTACTTTGTGCACGATCTTTCCCGAATCATGCTGGCATGTGTTGACTCTGCTGCCCTCCGGTATTCTGATTACCTTTCAGGTTACCTTTTTTTCTATTCTCCTCACCATCCCCATTGGTTGCCTTGTGGGTATGGGCAGGCTTTCCCGTAATCCTTTTGTTAATCTTCTTGCGGCTACCTACGTTGAGATTATTCGCGGGATTCCTCTGCTGGTTCAGCTTTTTTTTCTTTTTTATTCCTTGAGTGGGCTTTTGCGCATTCCAGATATGCTGGCGGCCATTCTCAGTTTAAGTATTTGTTACGGTGCCTACATGGGTGAGGTCTTTCGGGCGGGGATTAATGCCATTTCACATGGGCAGACGGAAGCC
Organism: Desulfovibrio sp.; assembly: GCA_031546885.1. GTDB lineage: Bacteria > Desulfobacterota > Desulfovibrionia > Desulfovibrionales > Desulfovibrionaceae > Frigididesulfovibrio. The sequence goes on along the minus strand of JAVBJS010000078.1, from coordinate 4,927 downwards.
GCTCGCTCCCTTGGCTTCAACCGTTTTGATACCATGCGCTATATTATTTTGCCACAAGCCTGGAAAACAATTCTTCCACCTGTCGGCAATGAGTGTATAGCCCTCTTGAAAGATACCTCCCTAGTCTCCATGGTAGCGCTTGAAGATATGTTTCGCATTACCCGCCAATACACTTCCGTCAGCTACAAATATTTCGAAGCATATGCTGTCATCGCCTTGATTTATTTGATATTTACTCTTATTCTTTCTAAGGGCGTCAGTGTCATGGAGGGCCGGCTGTCCTATTATGACCGCCGCTGATGGCGTATTGCGGCAAAGGAGGAATATGATTCTTATGATGAAGCTGTTGCATAGGGATCTTATTGGATATTTACTATACGGGGTGTTTTCATGTCACAGACTCCCATTATTCGCATTCAGGGCGTCCACAAATTTTACGGACAGATAACAGCCCTTAAAAATGTATCTCTTGATGTTTTACCGGGTGAAAAGGTTGTTATTATAGGCCCGTCCGGCTCGGGAAAAAGTACGCTGCTGCGCTCCATCAACCGTCTTGAAACGGTTGACCTTGGCACCCTTGAGGTTGACGGCATTGATATTCGCGACAAGAATGTCAACATAAATACTGTGCGGCAAGAACTTGGCATGGTTTTTCAAAGTTTCAATCTTTTTCCGCATATGACTGTGTTGGAAAATCTCACCCTTGCACCCATGAAATTACGCAATGTCAGTAAGACTGATGCGGTAGAGCAAGCCATGCGTCTGCTCACCAAGGTAGATATTTCTGATAAAGCTATGGTTTATCCTGCCATGCTTTCTGGGGGGCAGCAGCAGCGCGTTGCCATTGCTCGTGCCCTTGCCATGAATCCTAAGATCATGCTTTTTGACGAGCCCACCTCGGCCCTTGACCCGGAAACCACGGGAGAAGTGCTGGATGTTATGGTTACACTTGCCAAAGAGGGTATGACCATGGTTGTTGTAACCCATGAAATGGGGTTTGCCCGCGAAGTGGCGGATCGCATAATATTTATGGATCATGGTGAAATTATTGAAGAAGGAACTCCGCAACATTTCTTTTCCAACCCCAATCACCCCCGTTTGCAGCGTTTTTTACAGCAAATTTTGTAAGGGGCATCCGCTGAGAGCCAGGCCAACCTGACTGGGTTGTGGCTAAACTGTGTAACCCCCGCCGCCTTGAGGTTGATTCCTTCAGGCGGCGGGGGTTACACGTTACCATATCCCGCACTGGGAGGTGGAGTATATTAATCGCAGGCAAAATCCTGGATTATTATTGGGAACTATTGATTGTGCTTAGGCGAAGTTGCCTTCTTGGCGCGGTGTGCTTTGGCTTCTTCTTTGCTTACGGAACCGTCTTTATTGGTATCCACAGCCGCTTTCTTGGCTGCGTGGAAGGCCTTGGCTTCTTCCTTTGTTACTTGGCCATCACCATTAGCATCTATTTCAGCAAATTTTTTCGCGCTATGGGGATAGCAGGCTGTGAATTCTTCGTGGCTCAGTGTGCCATCACCATTTTTGTCGCACTCTGCAAAGCTGGGGCGCTTCTTGGCGGTCTTAGCAAATACAACATCAGCATATGCGCTGGAAGACAGAACAAGGCCAAGAACAGCAATAATAATAGTAGACTTTTTCATAATATCCTCAGTTTTATTAAATTTTCCCCCGCCTTAGGCAGGTAGATTGTATATATACGGACATTGCGAAGGAATTTTGCGCATAGTATGAAGAAATTGTGAAGAAAGGGGAGTCTTGCCAAGTATATCCTTGCAAAAGCACGAGGACTGCCCTTTCAGTCTTGCCCAAGAACACCTGTTTTGAAGAGTGACTGCTATTTCATTGCAGTTTGAGAATATCTGAGGTATGCTTTTTGTGCATTGGTGTCCGGCTATTGTTGAGTCGGCAGCAATGGCAGGTTTTGCTTGTAAGATATGTCCGTGCAGCGCGTTGTTTGTTTAAAAAACACTTCTTTGGCAAGCGTTATCGTTATTCTGCTTGTGCGAGAATAAAAGTTCATTGGACACTGCTGGTTTTTGGGCTGTTTGGGAATTATTTTATAAAAATTACATTTTTTACTTGCCTTTTTTTTCAAGGCAACGTATTTACGCATCTTCGTTGACGCTGGCATAGCTCAATTGGCAGAGCAGCTGATTTGTAATCAGCAGGTTGCGGGTTCAAGTCCCATTGCCAGCTCCAGTGGTGGGGTTCCCGAGTGGCCAAAGGGAACAGACTGTAAATCTGTCGTCGTACGACTTCGGTGGTTCAAATCCACCCCCCACCACCACTTATAAAACGACACGCGGACAAGATGTCCATGGCTGTAGGAGACGGGATGTCCTGTCGGGGAACTACGGCGAGAGTGCGGGAATAGCTCAATGGCTAGAGCATCAGCCTTCCAAGCTGAGGGTTGCGAGTTCGAGTCTCGTTTCCCGCTCCACGATAGCGCCCTTCGTTCCTCCCAACAGCAAGCGTTGCGGAAAAGCCCACGTAGCTCAGTCGGTAGAGTGCGTCCTTGGTAAGGACGAGGTCAGCAGTTCAATCCTGCTCGTGGGCTCCATATCTTCGCAAAATTCATGCAATGTGATTAAAAAAGTCAGTTAGGGAGACGATCATGGGTAAGGAAAAATTTCAGCGTACAAAACCGCACGTTAACATCGGTACCGTGGGCCACATCGACCACGGCAAAACCACTCTTACAGCAGCTATTACCAAGGTTGCGGGCCTCAAAGGCTCCGGCAAGTATGTAGCGTATGACGAAATCGACAAGGCTCCTGAAGAAAAAGAGCGTGGTATCACCATTGCTACTGCCCACGTCGAATACGAAACTGCCAACCGTCACTATGCCCACGTTGACTGCCCTGGCCACGCTGACTACATTAAAAACATGATCACAGGCGCTGCGCAGATGGATGGCGGCATTATCGTGGTTGCAGCAACTGACGGCCCTATGCCACAGACTCGTGAGCACATTCTGCTCGCCCGTCAGGTTGGTGTGCCTAGTCTTGTTGTGTTCCTTAACAAGTGCGACATGGTAGATGACGCAGAACTGCTTGAGCTTGTAGAGCTTGAAGTACGTGAACTGCTCTCCAGCTATGGCTATCCTGGCGATGATACCCCAGTTATTCGTGGTTCCGCCCTTCGTGCTCTTGAAACTGATGATCCAAATTCAGAAGCTGCCAAGTGCATTCTTGAACTTCTGGATGCTTGCGATAGCTACATTCCTGAGCCACAGCGCGAAATCGACAAGCCCTTCCTGATGCCCATTGAAGACGTGTTCTCCATTTCTGGTCGCGGTACTGTTGTGACTGGCCGTGTTGAGCGTGGTATTGTCAAGGTGGGTGAAGAAGTGGAAATTATCGGTATTAAAGATACCGTAAAAACCACTTGCACCGGCGTTGAAATGTTCCGCAAGCTTCTTGACCAAGGTCAGGCTGGCGACAACATCGGCGCTCTTCTGCGCGGCGTAAAGCGTGATGACGTGGAACGTGGCCAGGTGCTTGCAGCTCCAAAGTCCATTACTCCTCACAAGAAGTTCAAAGCAGAAGTGTACGTGCTTTCTAAAGAAGAAGGCGGCCGTCACACTCCTTTCTTCTCGGGCTACCGTCCCCAGTTCTATTTCCGTACAACGGACATCACTGGTATCATTGGTCTTGAAGAAGGCGTGGAAATGGTTATTCCTGGCGATAACGCCACCTTTATTGTGGAACTTATTGCTCCCATCGCCATGGAACAGGGCCTCCGTTTCGCTATTCGCGAAGGCGGCCGTACCGTTGGTGCAGGCGTTGTTTCTGAAATTCTGGAGTAAGTCATGCGCATCAATATTCTGCTTGCTTGCACTGAGTGCAAACGGCGTAACTACGCTACAAGCAAAAATAAAAAGACGACAACCGGTCGCCTTGAGCTGAAAAAGTATTGCCCTTGGGACAAGAAAAAGACGCTCCATCGCGAAACAAAATAGGTAGTTGAGGAAAGTCCAGGATTTGTTCAGAAAACACTGAATTGATCTTGAACAGAACAGGGCAGTAGCTCTAACGGCTAGAGCGGCGGTCTCCAAAACCGCAAGTTGGGGGTTCGAATCCCTCCTGCCCTGCCATAAAGCCTTTTGGTCCTGCGGCAAGAGAATGCTCTTGCCGCAGTCTTCCTTAAAGAAGATCTGCAAGATTTTAATAAAAATTCATTCTTGCCAGACGTGCTAAGGGCTTAGGCACAGCTTTTCACCTCTGTTTTGTGAATGTCACAAGGCATTGGCAAAACGGCGATAAGGGTACTATAATGGGCAGCAAACAGAAAAATTCTCCGGAAAAAACACTGAACATCGCACATAGCGATGCGCCCAAAGTTACGGCACCAGCAGCGTCCCCAAAGGTTGCCTCTGGTGGGCGTACTGGTGAATCTGCGCCCTCAAAGATTCGTGAGCTTGGTCAATATTTTGAAGATGCGAAAAAAGAGTTGGGCAAGGTTTCGTGGCCTACCAATAAAGAGGTAAAGGCTACCAGCCTTGCAGTTCTTGCTCTGGTGTGTATTATGTCCTTTTTTCTGGGAATTGTGGATTTACTGCTAACAAAGATAGTAGCATCCATTCTTTCTATAGGATTTTGAGCATGGACATACAAGAGACAGAAACAGCGTTGGTTGGCGCAAAAGCACGTTGGTATATTTTGCATACTTACTCTGGTTTTGAAAACCGGGTGGAGCAGACCATTCGTGAAATGATGCGTACCGAGCAGGACCAAGGGGCGATTGAAGAAGTCATTATTCCCACTGAAAAAATTGTTGAGCTGGTACGGGGTGAAAAGAAAACCTTCACCCGTAAGTTTTATCCCGGCTATGTCATGATACGCATGCATATGACGGATTTTTCGTGGCATCTTGTTCAATCTATTCCTAAGGTAACCGGCTTTGTAGGGGGAAA
>JAVBJS010000011.1:0-13261 GCA_031546885.1 Desulfovibrio sp. | reverse complement strand
AGTGTCTGTATCTCTTCATCGCTCGCGAGAACATTTTTGATAACTGAAAGATCCAAATGGCCTTCTTGAACATTTGCGACACGCAAGTATGGAATCTCTTTGGGTGAGTCCAGTTTGCGAGCACTGTTGATGGTAATTCCGCCTTTGATATCACCTATTTCATCCAAACTCGCCCAGCACCAGCCTTCCGGCAACTCCGGCAAGTCTGTCGTGTCCACTTGCACAGGCTCAGGGTACTTTTTTTGCCAGCCTGCGGGTGGGGTTTTGCCTTTAGCCTGGTATTTGGTCAGTTCCGCTTCTTCCCAGCGTTTGCGGCGTTCTGTACGAATACGCTTAAGCAATTCGGAAGCTGGTTCAGCGTCCGGGTGTTCTTTGCGCCATTTGGCGGTCAGCTTGCCGGTAAAGGCCGCATTCAGCACAGATTGCCTAAGCTGTGCCAGAAGTGTCTCTACTTCAGCCAAGGCGTCTTTGGCATTTTTGCTGCGGGCTTGCAGGGCATCAATTTTGGCGGCAATACGGCGTTGTTCGTTGAGTGGAGGAAGGGGAAATTCAATAGTTGCCAGTTCTGCTTTGTTAAAACCGTTTTGAGCAGAACGAGAAAATTTTGCTAAAGGCCTTTGAAATAATTCAGAAGTTAGAAGATGATACACAAAATCTTTTTCTATTTTATCATAGTCTGCAATAACTTTAACAAGAGCAACATTATATGCTCCGCTTTTTCCTCTTAATATTTTCCCAATACTTGCTCCATACCGACCGATCATTAAGTCAGTACATAGGCATGAACAATATTTACCGTTGTCCTTAATATATACAGGATACTTATCATGCTCAAAATCTCGTATTTGTAGCAGTCTGATGTATCCCTCTTTCTGCTCATTTATAAAAGATGATTTTGGTGGTTGAGTGCCTCCTTGGTAATCCAAAAAATCCATAAAAGAGGCCAGAGTCCATCCTTCTGGCAAGGTTTGCTCACTCATTAATGGTCTCCTCGCCGTCCAAAACCTGCACCAGCTTCTCAATTTCACCCATAGCAAAACTCAGTTTCTCCATAATTTGCGCGGCAATCACCTCTGGTTCCGGCAGGTCATCGCCGTTGGTGGTGTTTTCATCACGCAGCCAAGTGATATCCAGGTTGTCACCGCGTTTGGCGATATCTTCTCGTGAGAAGCATCGGAAGCGTCCGCTTTCCCCTTGATCCTTGCGCGGACTTTTGCCATTTGCATCTGTGCCATAGGCCTTTTCAAAATCAACGAAGTGTTCCCGCGTCAGTGGGGTGCGCTTGCCGAAGCTGGGCATATTGGTGCGCAGATCGTAAAACCAGACTTCCTTGGTGTTGCTGGTATCTGTTGTGCCGCGTTGGAAAAAAAGTACGTTGGTTTTGACACCCTGAGCGTAAAAAATGCCGGTGGGCAGGCGCAACACTGTATGCAGGTTGCATTTGTTCATGAGGTCGGCCCGGATGCGTTGACCGGTGTTGTCCTCAAAAAGCACGTTGTCCGGCAGCACCACTGCCGCCCGGCCTCCGGGCTTCAGGCCCCGGTAAATATGTTGCAAAAAGGCAAGTTGGCGGTTGTTGGTGGGGTAGGTAAAGTCTTCTCGGTGTCCGCTGCCAGTGTTTTGTGACCCGAAAGGTGGGTTTGTAAGCATAACGTCTGCCTTGGGCATACGAGACCCGGCTGGGCCGAGAGTGTCTTCGCAAACCACCGGGCCTTCAATGCCATGCAGCATCATATTCATCAGACAAAGACGGTGAACATCCTGCACCAGTTCCATGCCCTGGAAGGCCTGTTTTTTCTGGAAGGTCTGTGCGTCGGTTTTCAGGGTGTACAGATTATCGGTGGCGGCTTTAACGTGCCTATCCGTATTGATCAAAAAACCGCCTGTGCCTGCCGCCGGGTCTTGCACAATTTCCCCGGCTTTTGGTTGCATGAGTTCCACCATGCTTTCAATGAGCGGACGCGGGGTAAAGTATTGCCCGGCTCCGCGCTTGGATTCTGTTGCGTTCTTTTCCAGTAGGCCTTCATACAGGTCGCCCAAGCCTTCTTCTCTGGCACTGTACCAGTCCAGATCATTGATGCTGGTGACAAGGCTACTCAGGGTGGCGGGCTTGGTAATGACGGAAGAGGCATTGGCATAAATAGCCTGCACCAGCGGAGTACCCTGCGTACCAAGGTCAATGAGCATTTTTTTATAGAAGATAAGCTGTTCCGTGCCGCTTTTGGCAAGGAGCTGTTTCCAGCGGTAGCCTTCAGGTATCTGGCTTTCCGTGCCGGTTTCTTCGGTCATCTTCAGGAAAAGAAGATAGGTAAGCTCATTCACATACTGGTGATAGGTGACGCCGCCGCCCCACAACACCTTGCAGAGATTCCAGAGTTTTTGAACAATATCGCTTGTGCTGGTCATACATTCCGTCTGTAGTTATGAGGTTAGGCCGCGTCATCCCAAAGATAATCGTACATCTGCGACAGCAGGCTTTCGAGCTGGCCGTTAAATATCCTATCCAGGCGGGTAAAACCGCCGTCTGTGCGGAAGGCCCCCTGATCCAGAGCTTCTCCGTCAACAATTACTTCCTGCCTGATTTGCTCACTGATGCGTTGCAACCACTTGCGCTGCATGTCTGTCCAGGATCGCCCGGCAAGGATACGCTGTGTGGCCTTTCTTACTCGCTCCTCATAAGGCACGAGCTTCGATCCCAAAACAGCATTGCGAATAAAACCGATGATGGAGACGGCAATATCCTGATTGGTTGTTTCTCGCCAGGCGGTTTGCAGGCCTGCTTCGGAAAATCCATTCTCATCCAGCAACAGTTTCAGTTCTCGTAGTTGTTTGCGGGTAAGCTCGCGCGGGCGCTGTGTCACCAGCATCAAGGCAGGCAGGGAATTCCCAGCCTCCTGCAAAAAAGACCTAAAAGCGTCAAGGTAATCTTGGGGTTTCTGGCCGGTGCCATAGCCACGTTCCATGCGACGCACATGGTCTTCATGACTGGAAATGAACTGGTGCTGTTTTTCTCCGCCGCCCAGATTGTCCAGTAAACGCCCAAGATCGCCTTTTTGCAAAATTTCTCTCAGAAAGCGCTGCGCTTCAGCGGGGGAAGACGACTTGATTTTTTCCACCAAGGCATTTCCATCGCCTCCGGTCAGGGCTTTGAACTTTTCCAGAGCTTCGCCGCTAAGATGGCGTTTGGCTCTGTGAAATTTGGCGGTGAATTGATCCAGCACTGTTTTGCTTACATCATCATTCTTGGCCTCAACCAGTTCCCTCAATAACTGCGTGAAAGAAATAGAAGGGTTGGTCACCACCGGTTTCATGTTGGAATAGGGCTCAATGATGGAATAGAGGTCCACCGCGTCATAGATGCGGAAGAACTTCTTGCCGATGTCTTCGCATAGCCGCGTGGCCCGGCCAAGCATCTGCTCATACAAAATACGGCTGCGTACCCGCCGGATGAACACTAGATTCACAATGGGCGGAACATCCACGCCGGTGGTAAGCAAATCCACAGTCACGGCCACTTTGGGCATTTGTTCGTTTTTATAGTGGCGCAGGAGGCCCAGCGGCTTGTCCGCCTGCCCGGTGATTTTGACCACGGCTCCGTCTTCCACACAGCCGTATTTGGCTTCAAAGGCCTGCTTGAGCAAGTCCACTACCATGTCGGCATGATTGTCGGTGGCGCAAAAGATTAGAGTCTTGCCCGGCAGACTGGGGTCGATATGCTCCGCAAGTTCCGCGCAAATTACCCTATTGAACGACTCAGTGATCACCCGTTTGTTAAAGGCATCAATATCAACGCTCAGTTCATCCGGTAAATTGACGGTATCCACTTCACCAGTGAAGCCGTCCAGTATCTCCACGGTTTCGCCTTTTTTCCAGGTAATGCCGTCTTCCGCCAACGCGGTGACAATGCGCACCGGAGGCTCATGGTCAATGAGGTAACCGTCAATAACCGCTTGCCTGTAAGAATAGGTATAGACAGGTTCACCAAAAATACCGGTGGTGTGCAAAGCAGGTGTTGCCGTCAGGCCGATGCGCACGGCGTCAAAATGGTCTAGCACCCGGCTGTACTGTGAAATGTATTCATCTTCACTACGGAAACTGAGTTCCGTGTCGCTCATCTCCCGGTCAAGGTTATAGCCTCTGTGGCACTCGTCCACGATAACGCAATCGTATTGGTCAATGGGTAGGGGCTGGGCGTCTTCCGCCGCATACAGTAGACGCTTGATCATGCCCTGAATGGTGGCGATATGCAGTCGGGTTTCGCGGTTAGGCTGCACGTCTCCAAGTTGTTTGACCTCGTAAATATCTGTGAAACTCTGGTGCTGTTCCAGCCGGAAGTCCACAAGGGCGTCAGCCGTTTGTTCTCCAAGAGCTGTGCGATCGACCAGAAAAAGAACACGCCGGAAGCGCCCGGCCTTGCACAAACGGTATAGCAGGCCGATAGACATACGAGTTTTGCCGGTGCCTGTGGCCATGGCCACCAGTATTTCACGCTTATTGCCGGTGATGGCCTGCTCAATGGCCGCAATGGCTTCAAACTGGTAGTAGCGTAAGTTGAGATAGCTGGGGCTTTCTTGAGAAAGCGCGGCATTGGCGGCGGGGATGTTTTGCCGGAACAAGTCGGTCAGCCCTTCCGGAGTGGGCCAGCCGGTCAGTGGGCGAGCCAGATTGGTAGCTACACGGGCGTCTCTAAACCAGATACCGCTTTTGGTGCGCAGCTGTTTTAAGAACGGGCGGCCATTGGTGGAATACAGGAAGGGCACAACATGCCCGCCCCACGGGCCACCTTCCGGCAATGTTTCATCATCCTTAACGACGTAGCCTTTGCTGTAACGCATGGACTGCCCCAAGGCAGCGGATACGTCTTTACGGATACGCTTTGCTTCTACTACAGCCAGAGGAGTCAGTCCCACAAAGAGCACATAGTCCGCGTGATCGCCTTTACCTGTTGGCCATTCGGCGATGGCCAGATTACGGCCTTTCTGTGGTCGAGTGCCAGACTTGTAACTAAGGGTGACTGTGTCAGCTTCCCAACCGGCATCACGCAACTGTTGGTCAATGATAAGCCTGGTTTCAGCCTCATCCAGATGGATGATTTTTTCGCCGCTCTCATGGAGGCCGGTGATGAAATTGACGATTGTGGCTGTGGGCTGCTTTGCTGTTTTTTGCTGTTCCAACTCAAGACGCCGTTGGAATTCACGCTCTTCCTGCTTGGCTTCCTGTACGGCAGCCAATTCCTGCCGAAGTTTCGCAAGTTCAGCTTCCAAAGCAGCTTTTTGCGTGTCGGTTGCAGCTTCAGGCCGGATGGGAATTTGGAAATCACCGAGGGCGAGAGAGGTGTCACCGGAAAAAGCAGCATAGAACCAGACGGCGATCTGGCGGGCCATTTTTAAGAGCTGTAGCGCGTGTTCATCGGTGCCGCTTAGTTCGTGCGCGGCCTTGTTCCCGGCTTTACGTATGGTATGGAAGATTTGGTCAGCTTGTGGAGGTAGTGCGCCCGCGTATTTCAACTTGCGAAGTGTATCTACGGAGGTATCCCCCTCCTCACGAGTCACATTTATCCGGGCGGCTATTTGCTGCGCCAACATTTCACCCAGTAAGCGAATCTTCATAATGGACGCGTGCGGATCAATATAAATAAGCCGCTCGGCCTGTGAAGCACACTTAAACAACAACGGATCAAGTTCTCTCAAAAAGTGAAAGTTTTGAGAACGTGTTTTATTGTCGGACTGTATGGATACTGTGGGTTCCATGCGTGCTCCTGCTGAAATATGGCTTACTTATTCGGCTTGACGGCAGCTCCACCGAAGCTGACCCATTCATCTACTTCTTCCTTCTTGAACATTCAACGCCTGCCGACACGGTGGCCAGGCATGCTGCGTTGTTCTATCCACTTGTAAATAGTCTCATTCGTTGCACTTAAGTAGAGACAAATCTCTTCAACCGTTAGTCAGCGGTCATCCTTGCTATGTATCCGGTTCATCATATCTTTCTTTAAAATCAAAGTGTGTTATGATTACGCCTAGGCGGTCAAAATATAGCTTGAAATTGTATTAATTGCAAACGAGTTACGCTGAATAGTACCGATATCGAATACTTTTAAAATTATTGCTGCTTTCGAAAGAAAGGCACGCTGCCCACTTGCGGGCGCTTGTGCGCAGTTGGCAGAGTTTGCTGCATTGTGCAACGAACTCTGCCAGAGTAGGGCCAAATAGGATTTTTGAAAAACAAAGAACGGGCCAACAAAGATTATAATCTTTGTTGGCCCGTTGATATTCTTATGGTGCCGAAGGGGAGAGTCGAACTCCCATGCCGTTTCCAGCACTAGACCCTGAACCTAGCGTGTCTACCAATTCCACCACTTCGGCATGAGCGGGTATAATTATACCGGTGCTAATATTTTTGCAAGTGTTTTTTGGGAGATTTTTTGAAATATTTTGGGAGTACGAGAGACCGGCATGTACCGGTCTCTCGTTGGTGGAATAGTTATAAGAATCTTAGCTTTGGTTTGTCAGCTTTGTCTTTATCAAATGTTTTGCTTCTATGCTGCACAGCCTGAGGTCGTCTTTGCCTTCGTCTTAAAAACTTTGCTTACCGCCTTTACCTTCATTTTGAAGGAAGCGAGTGAGATCAGCTTGTTCCTTTTGCAGGCCGGGCTCTCCCAGGCGGGAGTTGGCAAGGCGCTTGCCAAGTTCAACGGCTGGTTGATCGAGCGGATTGATTCCAAGGAGCCAGCCAGTGAAGAGGGTGGTTGCCATTGCAAGGCCCATGAACCGCCCGGCGGCTTCTTCGCTGGTGCTGCCCATATTGATGTTGATGAGGGGTACACCGCTTTGTACAAGGGCCATACGGGTTCCGAGGCCTTCTGCGTCAAGGAGATCACCGAAGTTTTTTCCTTTGAGGTAGGCCCACTGTTCCGGCAGGGTGTTTTCAAAAGCGGGGCCTTTATCCAGGGTAGTACTGGTAATGAAGAGGCAGCCTTTGTCTCGTGGCCCATCGAGGAACATTTGGTTGATGGAGTGCTGGTCTGTCACACCCACGGCAGGTACGGGCATGGAGCCTTTACCGCTTTTGCCGAGGCTTTCTGCCCAAAGCTGGCTGAACCATGCGCCAAAGTAGTTCCAAAGTGGGATGTAGGAGAAGAAAATGAGTTGGGAGTAGCCTTTTTCCATGAGATCGCAATTCCATAGGGCGAGCTGGAAGGCCGGGTGGCTTGCAATGGCTTCTGGAGTTGCGCAGAGGGGCTGGGTAACAGCGGCTGATCCGCGCAAGAAGGCTTGCCAGTCCATGCCCATGAAAGCGGCGGGGAGCATGCCGACGGCGCTGAGGATAGAGTAGCGTCCACCCAGGTGATCGGGTACAGGTAAGGAGGTGATGCCCTGCGCTGTTGCTTCGGCGCGGAGGGGGCCATTTTTTTCATCGGTTATGATGATGACGTTGTTGGCCCAGCTTGTGCCAAGAGATTTTTTAAGCCATTCCTTTATTAAGAAATATTGAGCCATAGTTTCAATGGTGCCACCAGATTTGGAAATGACCACAACGCTGGTATCGGCCGGAGGGAGATCGCGCATCCAGGCGGTCAGGGTATCGGCATCAATATTATCTGCTATCCAAAGCCAGGGGCCGGTGTGTCCGGGGCGATCTTGAGCTGGAAAAAAGGCTTTTTGCAGAGCGCGGGCACCCAAGGCGGAGCCACCAATGCCAAGTACAAGCATGTGCTTGCGTGTGCGGGCGGTTGTGGCAATAGCTGGAAGATTTTTTTCAAGGGACGGAAGGAAGGACTGACTGAGAAAGGGCAAGGTGGAAACTTCCGCAGCAAGGCGCTTGGCGCATGCGTTTGCCTGAGCAGCGTAGGGAGAGCTAGCGCACGAAGTACCTTGCAGTCGGTGTGTGAAGGCGTATGTCCAGTCTAGATGCTGTGTCATGGGGGTGGCCCTCCGGTGTTCTATGAGTTTTTCAGTTGTGATGCGTTCACTCTCTACAGTGGCTGGTGGTTATTTAAATAACACTGTTGCAATTTTTTCCAGGGCTTCCGCCAGAATGTTGTCACTTACCGCATAGGAGAGGCGAATACAGCGGTCGTCGCCAAAGGCCATGCCGGGCACCACGGCAACGCCCACTTCTGTGAGCAGAGTGGTGCAGAGGGAGGTAGAGTCTGGAAATTTGCTGGAATAGTGGGCATGTACATCAGGAAAGAGGTAAAATGCGCCATCGGGCTTGGGGCAAATGACATCGGGCCAGTTTTTGATAATATCAAGTGCCAGATCACGGCGGCGCTTAAAGGCGGCATTCATGACATCTACATCATCAAAGCCTCCGGTGAGGGCGGCAACAGCGGCTTTTTGAGCAATGGAACAAACATTGGAAGTGGACTGACCTTGCAGACGTGAAGTGGCCTTGACGTATTCCGGGTGAGCAAGCATGTACCCAACGCGCCAACCAGTCATGGCAAAGGTTTTAGCAACACCGTTAACAATAATAAAGTTTTCCGGGTGCTTTTGCCACCAGGGAGCCATGCTGAGCATGGGCATGTCGTAGACAAGGCGGTCATAAATTTCATCTGAAACAACGATAACCCCGCGTGAAACAGCCCATTCCGCTATGGCGTTCAGCTCTGCTTGTGAATAGCAGGCTCCGGTGGGGTTTGAGGGAGAATTGAGTATCAGCATGCGGGTTTTGGGTGTGAGGCTCTGTTCCAAATCCGTTATGGAAATCTTGAAGCCGGTTGTGGCGGATGTTTCAATTATGACAGGCTTTGCGCCCGCCAGCTCCACCATGGGGGGGTAGCTTACCCAATAAGGGCTGGGAATGATGACGTGATCGCCCGGGTTAAGAAGGCACTGACAGATGTTGTAGAGATTGTGCTTGCCACCGTTGGAGATAATGATGTTCTCCGCTTCTGCGGCAACCCCATAACTGTTTTTGAAATAGGCCGCAGCGGCGGCACGAAGCTCTGGAGTGCCGGGCACAGGGGTGTATCGCGTGAAGCCGCTGGTAATGGCGTCATGCCCTGCCTGGCAAATATGGGCTGGAGTTGGAAAATCCGGTTCACCTACGGAAAGGCTTAATATATTTTTACCGGTGGCTTTTAATTCCTGAGCCTTGGCTGTGACGGAAAGAGTGGCGGAAGGCTTAAGCTGGGCAACACGGTCTGCAAGTTTCATATGATACTCCTTTGTGCAGGGAATTACATGCCAAGATATGCGCGGCGAACGGCTTCATCCGCAAGCAGGTTTTGGCCTTCACCCTGCATGGTGATGCGTCCTGTTTCCATCACATAGCCGTGGTGGGCAATTTTAAGTGCCTGATTGGCGTTTTGTTCAACAAGAAATACGGTGGTGCCGTCTTTATTAACTTTTTTGATTATTTCAAAAATCTGCCGGATAATAATGGGAGCAAGACCGAGTGAAGGTTCATCAAGTAAAAGCAGTCGAGGTCTTGCCATGAGTGCCCGGGATATGGCAAGCATTTGCTGTTCGCCGCCGGAAAGGGTGCCGCCTGCCTGGGAACGTCTTTGGGCAAGAATGGGGAAAAGGTCGAAGGCCATCTGAAGATCCTCACGTATACCTGCCTTATCGTTTCGCAGGTATGCGCCAAGTTCCAGGTTTTCCATAACAGTAAGGTCAGGGAAAATGAGCCGCCCTTCAGGTACCTGGCTGATGCCAAGGCGTACAATCCTGTCTGTTTTCAGGGTGTGTATGGGCTCGCCATCCAGGAGAATTTCGCCGCGGGTAATGGGTATGGCTCCGCAAATGGACATGAGCGTGGTACTCTTGCCTGCTCCGTTGGCACCAACGAGTGTTACAATTTCCCCTTGTCCAATGCGCAGAGAAACATCCCACAGGGCTTGAATATTGCCGTAATGGGTGCAAACTCCTTTAAGCTCAAGCATCGTCTTCTCCCAAATAGGCCTTGATGACCGTAGGGTTGTTGCGCACCTCTTCAGGTAGGCCATCGGCAATGTTGCAACCATATTCCACAACATAAATGCGGTCTGAGATAGACATAACCATATTCATATCATGCTCGATAAGAAGTATGGAGAGCGAAAACTCATCTCGAATACGCAACACCATTTCCTTGAGCTCATGGGTCTCTTGTGGATTCATACCTGCTGCTGGCTCGTCAAGCAGAAGCAAAAAAGGTTCTGTGGCAAGGGCACGGGCTATCTCAAGGCGGCGCTGTTGACCATAGGAAAGATTACGGGCTTCTTCTGAGTATACTTCGGCAAGGCCCAGGCGTACAAGCAGGTTATAGCTCAAATCTTCTGTTTCTTGTTCTTCGCGGCGCACGGAAGGGGGCCGAAAGAGGGCACCTAGAATACCCGCTCTGGTGCGGCAGTGTCGGGCAACCATCACATTTTCCAAAACCGACATGGAAGGAAAAAGACGGATATTTTGAAAGGTACGGCTCATGCCAAGGGCCGTTACTTCGTGGGCTTTTTTACCCGGAAGGGAATGAACAACCCCGGCTGGAGTCTTGAGCAGCACTGAACCGGCAGTTGGGGTGTAAATACCCGTTACACAATTGAAAAGTGTGGTTTTTCCCGCGCCGTTCGGCCCGATTAACGCAACAATTTCTCCCTGATTAATGGAAAGATCAATGTCGGAGAGTGCGAGCAGCCCTCCAAAGCGCATGGAAACGCCTTTAACAGCAAGGGTGGGGGTTGTCATGAGCTTACTCCAGCGCCAATGGTAGAGGCTGGCAAGGTGGCATTGGCTGTAGTAGCTGCCGGCATTGTAGCAGTGTGTTGCTGCTCGTTGCTTCCCTTGGGAAAGCGGCGTTTGGGGGTTGGTGTAATGAGTCCTTGCGGGCGAAATACCATCATCAACACCATGCTGGCTCCAAAGATAAGCATACGATATTCATTGAAAGATCGTAGATATTCAGGAAGAAGAATAAGAACACACGCGCCAAGTATCACCCCAAGAACGGAACCGAGACCTCCCAGAACCACAACGGAGAGAATAAGGGCAGACTCCATAAAGGTAAAGCTTGATGGGTTGATAAAGGAGGTTTTCGCTGCAAAGAGCACTCCCCCAAAACCGGCCCAGCAGGCCCCAAGGGCAAAGGAGGTAAGCTTTGCCAGGGATTTATTGATTCCCATGGCCTCACAGGCGATCTCGTCTTCCCTGAGCGCCATCCAGGATCGTCCCAGGCGGGAATCGCGCAGGCGAGTAACAGCGACAATGGTGATAAGAGCCAGAGCCAAGGCAATATAGTAGACATACCGAATGCTTGCGTCAATACTTAACGGAATGCCAAAAAATCCTGGGTACGGTATGTTGGATATTCCGGCAGGCCCGCCCAGATCCAGCGGGGTCGTCATCCATGCGGGTGGGGTAGCTATGAAAGAATACAAGGCGGCGAAGGGGGCAAGAGAGAGGCTGCCGCTTTCCAGGACAACACGAACGATTTCGCCAAACCCAAGCGTAACAATGGCAAGATAGTCGCCTCGGAGGCGTAGAACCGGCAGGCTCAAGGCAATTCCTGCCATTGCCGCAAGAAAGCCGCCAAGGGGAAGCATTAGCCAAAATCCAAAAAAGCTGCCGCCAAAGTGCAGGTTGGCCAGGGCATACGCATATGCGCCTACAGCATAAAAGGCCACATAGCCCAGCACCAGCAGGCCTGTTTGTCCAACAACAATATTCAGGCCAAGACCAAGCATAATCCAGATAAGGGCGGAAGTAAGCACATTGACCTGATAGATATTCACCCAAAAAGGAAGGGGAATGAGAAGCGCTGCAAGTGCCCCCATAAGCAGCAGGCGTGGCAGGCCGGGGCGGGTGAGGCTTGCAAGGGTTTGCAGAGTATCGCCCCAAAGTTTTTCCAATTGGGTGGGGGCAATGGCCTCATGCGCTGTTTCCCTGTTTTGAGGGCGCAGGGCTTTGGGGAGCAGGAAGGTGAACGGGCCGTCCAGATCCGCATCCTTGGCTGCCATAATTCCTTTGCGTACAAGAAGCGCTCGCCAGATGAACGAAAGAACAAAGATGCCAAGCCCGAGGTACAGAATATTGCTTAATCGCCAGGTAACAGCACCTGTTGACGGCGTTATTTTAATGACCAGCAAAGGAAAGGTTAAAAACATGAACCAAAGACTGACAAGGAGTGAGCGGATAATTCCCTTCATGGCCTATACCTTTTGTGTTTTTGGCTTGCCCAAAAGGCCGGAGGGTCTGAAAATAAGGATAATGATAAGAATTGCAAAGGCATACATATCTTCATAATCCGATAAAAAATAACTGGAGGCAAAGCTTTCACAGCACCCAAGGACGATGCCGCCAAGCATGGCACCCGGTATGGATCCAATACCGCCAAGCACTGCTGCAGTAAAGGCTTTCAGTCCCGCAAGAAAGCCAATGGCAAAGTTGACCTGCTGTGTATGCGAAGCCACAAGGATGCCGCCAATAGCTGCAAGGGAGGAGCCTATAATAAAGGTTGCCGAGATAATGCGGTCAGCATCAATACCAAGCAGCATAGCCATTTTGCGGTTTTGTGCCGTGGCGCGCATGGCCTTTCCAAGACGAGTGAATTTAATAAAAAGTGTCAGGCTCACCATCAGGCAGGCGCTGGTTACGATAATCAGAAAGCCTGATGGGCGTAAAATGTCGGAAACAGGTTCGAGAAAGGCAAAATCAGGAATAAGGTTCGGGTACCGTAAAAAAGATCCTGTTTGCGCGATAAGCGTATAGTTTTGCAGAAAAATGGACATCCCAATGGCACTGATAAGCGGAGAGAGACGCTGGGCACTGCGTAGCGGACGGTAAGCTATTTTTTCCATGGTATAGCCGTATGCTGCACAGTAAATAACGGCTACAACAGCCCCGATAACCAGAATACCGGCTTCCGGGAAGCCATAGCTGCCAAGAACCCCAGCCACAATAAGTCCAGTGAAAGCACCGAGCATGTAAATTTCGCCATGGGCAAAATTGATAAGCTCAATAATTCCATAGACCATAGTGTAGCCTAAAGAAATAAGCGCGTAGATACTGCCCTTGGTAAGTCCGTTCAAGAGCAGTTCCGCCATGTGGCGCCAGTCGATGTCAGTAACAATATTCATAGATTCCGTACCAAATGAGAGGTGCAGGGAAAATCATTTTTTTTTTAGGGGGAGATTCTGTCAGGGGGAGCTGCCCCCTGAACCCCCGCAAGGGGCTTGAATCCCCTTGGCCCTCATTTGGGGAGACATGTTATTACAAGCTGTACCGTCCCCAATGGGGGGTGCAGGGGAAATCATTTCCCCTGCCGGGGGCCCGGGGCCGAG
>JAVBJS010000145.1:0-19475 GCA_031546885.1 Desulfovibrio sp. | reverse complement strand
AAATTCGTAGCGGATTTTGAAAGCTTGTTGGAAAATTATGTCTTATTTTTCAGCAAGATAAAACGATACATTTTCTTATCCAGTGAAGATAAAGAAAAAGGCACGCTGCGCTGTTCGCTTGCGAGCACCTGCTACGCAGTTACCAGAGGCCATTGTGCAATGGCCTCAAAGGAAGGCCAAGAAATAATGGGAAGTTGGATGTGGCATGCGCGTAGTTCGCATATTGTAACAAGCGTTGCGGGTAGCTGCACCGTACATGCCGGGCAGTTGCAAAAAGCAGCCGCTTCCGTATTGGGGTAGTCTGTGAGTGTAGAGAAAATTATTACCCTTTCAAAAGTAAATACCGTCATCTATGGATTTCTATTTTCTGCTACCTCCCCCATTGTACAGCTTTATTTTATAAAACTTATTCCTGAAAAAATGTATGCATTTAGTTTGCTTTTGGCAACGGCTCTTATGGCTATTTGGAACAAGTTCCTTGCTAAGGAGCACATTCGGGAAAAATGCCACAAAATTTATATTCTCTTTCTTTCCATTGATGCCATTTGCTACTTGATTTTAACCATTTATACATACTACAACCTTGATGCAACAGTCCGGTTTATTTGTATAACCATTACCAACTCAACCCTTGCTGTTGTTGCGTGGACACTTTTGCAAGACATGTGGAATCAGACCCTTAGCGGCAAGGAGTTAACAAACTATCAATCCTCATTAAGCTTTTACAGCCAGATATCAGCCTTTATAGGGGGCGCTCTGGCCATTTACTGGATTGATAATTTAGGTATTCACATTGCCCTTTTAATTCAGTTGTTTATGTATATTATGGCAAGTGCTCTTGAAATTGCTATGTATATTGCCTTGCAGAAGAACCTGAAAGGAGTGGCGTGCGAGCAAAAGGCTCCTGTTTGAAGTAGATAAGCCTTTCCTTTGGTTACAAACTCGGTACTATCCAAAACAAGAGCGGCCCTTCATGCAAGTGCAAGAGGGGCCGCTCCATGTCTGTCTCTATAAAGGCTATTTTTTTGTGGGTTTCACTGTAAATTTACCCACATGCACCATTCGAGCTTTTCCATCAAGGCGCAGTGTGGTTATCTGCTCTTTCTGCTCTTTCATGCCGAAATCGGATTGCAGGGTCAATGTCAGGGTAACATCCTTGGAGACATCTTGTCGGTTGCTGCCGTAGTAGTTGACTTCAACCCGATAGACGCCGGGTTTGGCCTGTTTCAGCAGAAACTCTTCCGGGCCGTAACCGCCCGTACAATCGCGAGTGATACGCCCGCCAATGCGGCTCATGGGGTGGCTGTAATAGACAGTTTCCCCATTGGGGTCTGTGACGTGCAGATCCATGTCGGTGTTGTCGGCGTTCCATGAGAGCACCACACGCAGATCTGAGGCCAGATTTTGTGACAGGCGTTGGTCGAAGGCAGCGGTGTTCACTCTGGTGTTGGCTGTAGCTGTTAGAGCGTTGAGTTCTGTGAGGGCGATGGTGTTAATGTCGGGGAATCTGCTGTCCCACTGGCGGGTTGCCACCTGATAGAGCAGGTTAGCGGCTTCTTGGGGCTCGTCAAGGTCGGCAAGAACCAGCGCCAGATCGCGGTATGACTGTGGCTCAAAGGGAGCAAGGGTTTTCACACGTTCAAGGATGCCGGCAGCCAGGCGCAATTCCTTAGCCTGAATGAGTCTGTAGGCCAGCATACGCAGGATTTGCCGGTTTTCCAGCTCCATTTCCACGAGGTTGGAGAGTACGCGAAGGCCAAGGGCATTCATCTTGCGCTCAAAGAAACGATCCGCTGCGTCGAGGAAAAAGGCACTGCTGTTTTTGTAGCTTGGGCGCTCATCCAAATAAATGGCATAGAGGTCGGCGTCTTTGGCCTTTTCCATGCGGGCAATGTAGGGGGCGTTAGATTTCCACGGAGTGAGGGCGATGCCGGCCGAAGTTGGGCGTGGTGTGCCCATCTCCTGCTGTAGGGTTGTGTTCTCTGTGAAGGAGTCAAAAGGGCGCGCCCACAGAGTTGCAGGTGGGGCAGCATCGATTGTCGTATCAATACCCATTGTATTTTTACGCTCTTCAGAAGCAATATTGCCAGACGTTGTACGCACACGCTGCCGGGCCACAAAATCGCCAGATTGGGACTCCTCATTCCTAGCTTCGCTGCCCAGCGTTATAGTCTGGGATGCCTCTTCATTCGTACGCGCAGGGGGTGAAGCGGGGGCCGCCTGAGGTCTTGCGGGAGTCTCGACTCTTTGGCTGAGCGTTGTTGTTCTGGAGTGCTCACTATAATCCTGCTGTGCATCTGGCAGCGGATTTTTTGCCATGGGTTTGGTTACTATAGGATATGTGGTGTTCCACCACGCTACTTTTTGTTGCCACAGTGCAAGCAGGTGCTCCACAGGCAGAGTGGCCTCATAGTCATGCTTTTTGAGTCCTTGGGCTTGCAATTGCTTAACCTGGGCGGCAAGAGATGGCGGCGGCGTCACATCGTAGCGGGCGTAATCCTCCGCCGTTTCCAGTACGATAAGCGAAGTTTCACGGCTTACAATGCCAAGCTCGTCGCCAATACGGCTGATGGCTTTTTTATTGCGCTCAAAGTTTTGTTCCAACTCCGCGATTTTGTATTGCCCCCACAGGCGGGCAGCAAGCGGGGCTGCATCTCCAAAAGGCAGGGCTGCATCTGACTTTGTTACAATAGTGAAGGTAACAGGAGTGTTTTTACCATCCGGGCTGGTAAGGTTAAGGGTAAAGGGAATTGCCTTGTCAGTGCTTTCTTCATTGATCCAACCGGCAAGAAAACACAGCGCTGTCTTGTCAGAGGCTTCCTTGTCACCGGAAGCAGAGCCAGACGCAGGGAGTGGCCGAGCGGATTCAGGGGCAAGCAGCACCTTACCCTTGCCTATGAGGGGGGTGGAGTCTATTGAAAGGCTACTGCCTTCGTGCAGCAGCAGGGTTGTCCCTTGCTCTGCGGTGAGGGCGGAAAGATCAATGACGGGTAGCCCTTTGGATATGCGCCGTAAAAATCCGTAATCAGCCTTGGTGGAGGCGGTTATAGAATATACACGCTGCTTTGCCGAAAGGGCGGGGAAGCCCTCATCATTTTCACGAGTGCCAAAATTGGCGAGACCGTCAGAAAAAAGCAAGTATTCATCGCAGTCAGCAGTGGATTTCCAGGCAGCAAGGTTGGTGCCACCATCATAAACAACCTTACTGAGGGTCAGCTTCAGTGCGTCCCAATTACCGCTTTTGATAGAAAAAATTGCAGGCTCTTCGGTAGTGTTGCGAATGAGCACAAGACGGGCTTCTCCGTCATTGAATGCTTTGAAATAGTTGTCTAACAGCTCAAATTCACGAGTATGATTGCGATTTTCACCGGAGCCGGAGGCATCCCAGAGAATGGTGGTTGTTTTGGGAAGATTGCGGGGTTTGACTATTAGCGGTATGGGCAGGGCCGCATTGAAATAGAATTTGCCGTTGTGGCGTGTGGCGGTAAGGGTTTCAGCGGTAAGCTCTGATGCAGGTAGGGTGATGGTCAACGTGCCCTTGGTTGAAAGTGTTTTTTTCTCTACTTTCCCCTTATACAGCGTGCCCACCTGCGCGAGGGTCAGGCCGAGATCGCCGGCATCCGCTGTAGGCTGGCCTGCGGGTGAGGTTACGATGACTTCCAGCGAGAAGCTCTCAAGGGTAGCGGCAAAATCAAGAGGCAAAGCGTAGGTAAGGCGGCTTGTTCCCGGTGCAGGCGGAGCCAGCGGCTCAAGGATGCGTATCTGTGCCCTTCGCGTTCCATTCGCCGGAATGGGATAAAGGCGAAGTTTATAGCTGTTGCCCTGTGTCACTTCCAAAAGGGCTGGATCCACGCGCTTGCGGATGGTATCTTCAAAAATTTGTTGGCCTTTGGCCTTGTTAACAGGTACTCCGGCGCGCATTTCACCGTTAACATCAAGAGCGAGACCGCTTATGGTCTGGCCGGGAAGAAGGGGAAATTGCAGCTCCCCCTCAAGAGTACGTGGGTTAGGATTGGTAAAGAGCATATCCAGAGTCGTTTCCGCAAAGCCGCCTCGAATTTCCGTTATGATGGAGAGAGCGCTTAGGGCCACGGGCTGTTCCGCTCCGGGTACTTCCAATCGAAAAAGGCGGGAGACAGGCAGAGGTGACACAGGGCGAGGGGGTGGCAATACGATTCGAGGTTGCACTGCGATTTCATCGGGTGCTGTCTTGACGGAACCAGCATCGGGAAGGGCCGTTGCTGCAGAGCTGACCGCAGCAGAGGCACAGATAAAAAAGCATAATAAAAAACCTGACAGATATAACTGCCGTAAGACATTGAGCATGACTTGCTCCTGTGAAGGGGGGTGGGAAGTTGTGGAATCCTGGGGCTCTGGCAGATGCGCCAGCAAATGTTCGTATAGCGTGTAGTTTTATAGATATTTACGATAATCGTAAAATAAATAATGGTCAAACAAAAATGTTATACTTCTTATCTAGTTAAGCGCTGCTTACTACCACTATGTTTTAAGGAGAGGAAAATCCTTTTTAAAAAGAATTTTCCTCTCCTCTCAATAGCATTACGTTTTTACCTTTGTCCTGAGAAAGAAATAAAGATAAAATAACGCTGGAATTATCAGTTTCCGTAGAGCGCTTTATTATTTTTGCGTGCGGATGTATCGCTCTGCCGCGAGGGCTGCAATGGTACCGTCCGCTACAGCGGTTGTTATTTGTCTGTAGGGTTTTTCGTTAATATCACCTGCGCCAAAAACGCCGGGAACATTAGTGCTCATATCAGAGCGTGCTTTGATATAACCCTGTTCGTTCAGCTCGATAACATCTTTAAAAAGCTCATTATTGGGGCGTTGTCCCAAAAATACAAAAATACCGTCTGCCGGAATTTCGATTGTTTCATTGGAGGTAACATTTTCCAGCAGGACTGCCTTGAGAACGTCATTTTCCACCACGACATCTTTCACTTTTGTGCATTTATGCCCAACGACGTTGTCATGCGCAAAAAGTTCGTCCTGAGTTCCTTTGGCAGCAAAGAATCTGTCCATAACCTCCACAAGGGTTATGTGCCCGATACCTAGTTTGAGCATATAAAGGCTTTCGTCAAAAGCGCTGTTGCCACCGCCCACAACAAGCACCTTTTTGCCCACATAGGGAGTGCCATCACAAATGGCGCAAAAATGGGCCTGCTCGCATTCTGTCGGCACATCGAGCGGAATAGGCTTTCTGCCGGTAGCAATGATGATGGCCTTAGCCTTATATATGGCATCATAGGTTTCAACAGTTTTTATGGCGCCTGTAATATCCAGGCGTTCAACTTCACAGGCTTCTTCCACGGGAATATTAAAGGTATCCACATGCTCCCGCATTTGCTCCATGAGCTTCATACCATGAATGCTTGGATAGGTGGGGTAGTTCTCTACCGTGTATGTGGAATTCACAAGGCCACCGGTGATGTTGCTTTCAAGAAGAACGGTTGAGATATTGGCCCTTGCCGCATAAATGGCAGCAGTCATGCCTGCCGGGCCGCCCCCAAGAATCAGGAGTTCGCAGGTAATTTCTTTTTTCATAGTTATGCCCCTTCATACCATGTAGCCATTTCGCGGGGATTCATAAGGCCGGCCTTTTTGGCCACAGCTACACCCCCTTTGATGACAAAAATGGTTGGTGCGCGCTCTGAGCCGAGATCCTGCATGGCAATGGGGTTTTCTTCACTATCAAGGCTGAATAGGGTTATGCCAGGCTGCGCAGCAGAAAATTTTTCCAGCACTTTTTCCATATTTTTGCAGTGCGGGCAGAGCTTTTTAAAGCAGATAAGAACTCCGGCTTGTGTGGCTGCAATGGTGCTTTTATACGTTGCATCGGTGAGTTCAGTAAACATCGTCAGATCTCCTGGATGAGAGTGTTATGCAATTAATTTGCTTACTTGGGATGCAAAGCAAATGTTGATAGAATTGCAGAATAGCATTGGATTTTCGAGTTTGTTCATCATAAATATCGACTTGAGCATGAACTAAATTGGTAATGCTGCGAAATAAGAAACCGAGTTGCTAATGTTGTACTTTAAGAATTGGAAGGTTTGTAAAAAATTAAGCATATCGCTGGATTATTGGTTTATGAGCTGCCCTGTAAAATGCTTTTGCATGCCCACGGACTGAGCCTGCATGCACGATGCGCAAGAGAAATATAGCACAAGAAACAGGGTGTTTTGTTAGAAAAAAAGCATTTTAGAAAAATTCTTTTCCCTGAATTATGTCGTCAAAAGAGTATCCTTAGCTTCTGTTGCAAGGAAAAATACTGCAAAAAATCAGCGGCTTAAGTGCGTTGCATTGTGCGACGAATTCAAATTTTGAGGCCATCGTGAATGGTTTTGGTTGGGTGCGTTATATTCGGTCACAATTTACGGATTCAAGGAATTTCTCCAGGGCCTCATCCATTTCTTGTATATATTCCTGAAGTTCATACTGTCGCTTGCAATCCTCACACACAAGGGAAACCTTCTGGCATGTTCGCTGTGCAGTGAGGTGCTTTCGGCAGTTTTTGCACGATATAGTTGTTTTGGCGCTTCGTAAAGAACGGAACATATTTTTTCCTTGGTGATGGGGATTTACAAACGAGGCCATTGCACAATGGCCTCTGCGGATGCGCCAGCAGACGCCCGCAAGCGAGCAGCGCAGCGTGTCTTTATTTCAAAGCAGCCTCTGCTTTGAAATCATTCGATAAAAATTATGTCTTCTCTTGGCATTTAGCTCTTAAGAGCCTTCGAAAGACTTTTTAAGGGAAGACTAAACTAAATTTGCTGTATTGTGCAACGAACTCAAACAAGGCCTGCCATTGCTGTCCGAGTGAAGATAGTCGGGCGGTAATGCGCTTGAATATTTAATGAAATTAATAATGTAGCCGTCTCGAATGAGCTATATACAAAAAAGTGTATTTTTAGTATGAACTATTAGTTGCGCTGGTTTTTCCGCTTATACGCTTCATCGGCTTCAAAGTACAAGCAGAAATGAAATGTGAAATAAAGAACTTATCCATAAATAAATGGGGCGCGAGGCAAGGACGAGGAAAAACGCTTTTTTTTTACGAAGGGAGTGGGCTTCTTATTCCTCGACCGGAGTAAAAAAGTGTTTTGACAAAATAATTGCCCGTAAAATGTTTATTTATGGATAAATTCAAAATCTTTTTACGATAGAGTTACTTGGTAACGCTATTAATAACAATTTTATCTACGAGGGTAATACCATGGCTGATGCAAAAATGTTAAGTGAACTTAATGATCAGGTAAAGCACGAATATTATTCCAGTTACATGTATTTATCCATGTCTGCCTATTTTTCAGGGCTGGGTTTGTCCGGTTTTGCCCATTGGATGCGGATGCAATCTGACGAAGAACTCCTGCATGCCAATAAATTTTATAATTACATCCTGACCCGCGGTGGCAGCGTGATCTTGCAGGCCATTGATGCGCCACCTGCGATCTGGAAGACGCCTCTTGATGTTTTTGAAGCCGGGCTCAAGCACGAACGATTTGTGACCGGCCGCATCAACACGTTGATGGATTTGGCCGTTTCGACTAAAGATCACGCAGCGCATGCGTTTTTACAGTGGTTTATTACTGAACAGGTGGAAGAAGAAGAGAACTTTGCGGATCTCATCAGCAAGCTTAAATTGATCAATAGCGAAGGGCAGGGGCTTTTGTTGCTGGATCGTGAGCTTGGCCTGCGTGCTGCGCCGTCGCTCACGGGTGTTTAGCCCGCATAGAGCATGAATCTTGGAGGAGGAAACCCCAAGGGGTTGAATTTCTTGCAGTGGTCAACGGTTCTTACTCCTTTTAAAGAGCTCGTTGCACAATGGCCTCAAAATGAAATAATTGCGTCAAAACTTTACTCGGAACCAGAAAGTAAAAAAAGACATGCCCTTTTAACATGCTTTTAAAGCCCAAACGGGCTTTAAAAGAAAGGCACGCTGCGCTGCTCGCTTGCGGGCAGATGCTGTGCAGTTGCCAGAGGCCATTGCACAATGGCCTCTTTAAAGTAGCTGTTGAGATTTTGGGGCCATAAGACTATATGTTCGTGGCCCCAAATAAAACATTGCGTTGCTGTATGATTTTTTGTATTAATAACGGTGCCTTTATGAGTATTGTTCCCTTGCGGGTTTGTGTGTCTGGCTTGCCCATTGTAATGCGAAGCTGCGGATGTCCGTTGTGCAACGGATCTTAACTTGAAAGTTACACTGCTCCAAGGAGGGCATATGAATTCTCGCAAAAAAATCTTTACCGTCACCGGCTGCCTGCTGTTTTGTTTGGGGGTATTTTTGGGGTCGCACGGTATGGCTTTTGCTAAGATGACCCCCAAGGATGTAAAACCGTTGGATGCCAACGCCCTGCTGAAAACCATTAATTCACATAAGGGCAAGGTTGTTGTTGTTAATATCTTTGCTTCGTGGTGTCCGCCCTGTCGCGAAGAAGTGCCTGGGCTCATTGCCATACGCAAGGTTTTTACGCCGGAGCAGCTTGTCATTATAGGTGTTTCTGTGGATAAAGTTCCGAAGGCGCTGTATAATTTTATGGAAGAAATGTCATTTAACTATTCAGTCTTTTTAGCGGAAGGCCAGTTTGAAGAAACTGTAGGGGTATCTGCCATTCCACAACTGCTTATTTACAATAAATCTGGCGACTTGGTTACCAACCACAAAGGCCTTGTGGAGCAGGAAGAACTGACAAAAGCTATTAAATCTCTGCTTGCGCAATAGGACTGTTGTATTCATGTTAACACTTCGAAAGGCCACTGTTGCGGATATTAAGGGCATTCATGCCATATTGTTGAATGCCGCTTCTTCCGGGTTACTATTGCCTCGCTCTCTTTCGCAGCTTTATAGTCATTGTCGTGATTTTCATGTACTTGAGTCGGCAGGTGAGACTATTCTTGGATGTTGCGCCTTATCCGTTGTGTGGGATGATCTTGCGGAAATTCGTTCACTTTTTCTTGAGAATTCTCTACGCGGGCAAGGCTGGGGACGTAAACTGACAGAGCTGTGTATGGCAGAGGCTAAAAATCTTGGCATCCGCCGGGTATTTACGCTCACCTACCAAACAGGTTTTTTTTCCAGTATAGGCTTTCTGGAGGTTGGTAAGGATTTATTACCGCAAAAAATTTGGGCAGATTGCATCCACTGTCCAAAATTTCCAGAATGTGATGAGATAGCCATGCTTAAAGAGATATAAGTCCATGAAGCCACACACACTTCGACTGCTATATTCTTCAGCCGAGATTGATGCTCGCGTGCGCGCCATTGCGGAAGAAATTAATATGCGGTATGCAGGCGAGCCCTTGGTTGTTATCTGTGTTCTAAAGGGTGCCTTCATGTTTTTTTCAGATCTGCTGAAGTATATAACAGTCAAACCGGAAATAGACTTTGTGCGCCTGGCGAGTTATGGTGGGGGGATTGAGTCATCCCGCGCTATTTCCTTTACGAAGGACGTGGAAATATCATTGCAGGGCAAGCATATTCTTCTTGTTGAGGACGTTGTGGATTCCGGCATTACCATGTCTTTCATGTTGCAACAGATGCAGGCAAGGCAAGTGGCCTCAATAGCTCTGGCTACGCTTGTAGACAAGCAAGAGCGTCGGGAGGCTTGCGTTTCGATTGATTTTTCCGGCTTTACCTTGTCAGACGGTTTCATTGTTGGTTATGGCCTGGATTATGCGGAGAAATACCGTGAGCTTCCAGCTATTTATGTGGTTGA
Organism: Desulfovibrio sp.; assembly: GCA_031546885.1. GTDB lineage: Bacteria > Desulfobacterota > Desulfovibrionia > Desulfovibrionales > Desulfovibrionaceae > Frigididesulfovibrio. The sequence goes on along the minus strand of JAVBJS010000145.1, from coordinate 9,738 downwards.
TTTGTAGGAATTTATTGGTATGAGGCGTATATGATTCTTTCTTGCCCACAATGTGAAACATCTTTTAGCCTGCCCGATGAAATGTATCGGCTTGGGCGTAAAGCGCGTTGTTCAAGCTGTGGTCATGTTTTTCCCATGCCGCCCATGCCGGATCCCCTGCTAGCTGTCACGGCAAAATCCGACAAGAAAAAAGAAAAAGCATCTGGCAAGCCTTCTTTTGTAAGTAGTCGAATCAAAAAAAATCTTCTTATTTGCGCTGTTTCTCTCGTGGCCTTTGTTGGGGTTGGTTTGGGCGGGTATATGATATACAATGCCCTTACTGCCAAGGGGGGCTCCGTGTCAGATATATTTTCAGCCGCAGTGGCCCCTGCCAGAAAGGCTGGTACAAAAAATGCCACCTTGCCCACCGAAGAGGATCTTTTGCGTGCAGCAGCGGATTATGAGCGGGTAAAGCTTATTCAGCTTGTGGATGTACGCCAATTCGTTCTTAAAAATGATAAATTGGGCAAGCTTGTTATTGTTCAGGGAAAAGCAATCAACAATTTTGAAGTTGCCAAAGGCATGATTGCTGTGGAAGCCACCTTGCTGGATGAAGAAGGAACGGTCATTAACCGCTTGCAGCAGCGAGCTGGTGTTATGCCCACGCTTTTGCAATTGCAATCTCTTGATGCCAAGGAACTTGCCTCGGTTTTGAATAACCCTATGGATATTTTATTGAACAATGCCAGTGTCCCCCCCAAAGGTGAGGTGCCATTCTGCCTTATTTTTGTGGGTGTACCCTCTAAAATGGTAGAGTTTGAAGTGGGGGTTATAGATGTGCAGGAAGCTCCCCTGGAAAATCAATAGACTGTCTCCTTCTTTGTTTTGCGCAGCAGGTAATCTTGTCTGATTGTCATATTCTTTATCATTCCACAGAATAGATAATTTTAAAAGGCAAACAAGGCGCTTTGCGGGCAAATTTTGCAAGGAAAACCTGCCGGTGCTGCCGGTTATATTTAGCCGACAGCACTATAATTCCAAATAATTACTGCGCATTGAGGGCAGAGCATGTGACAAAGCTGCGCGATACCTATGCTTGCTCTTCGTGTGGGGGGCGTTCCAGTCAGTGGAAAGGGCAATGTCCTGCCTGCGGCGAGTGGAATACTCTGGAGCTTGTTCAGGTTAAGACAGGAGGAGGGCGGCAGTCTCTTGCAAAGCCTGTTGGCGTGATGCGGTTGGCGGATGCCACTGACGCAACGGGAGCTGTGTTCAGTACCGGGCTTGAGGCCCTTGATCGTATTCTGGGACAAGGCTTTGTGCCGGGGGCTGCGGTTTTGGTGGGAGGAGAGCCAGGCATCGGCAAATCAACCTTGCTTTTGCAAGTTGTGGGAGCAGTTGCGGCAGCTGGCAGGGGGGCTGTATATCTTTCCGGTGAAGAATCCCTCTCGCAAATTCGTGCCCGTGCGCAACGGCTGAATCTTTTGCATGACAATCTCTTTGCCTTGGCTACTTCACAGGTTGAAGATATTTTCCCGCTTCTTGAGGGGGCTAATCCCCCTGCGCTCCTTGTGCTGGATTCTGTGCAAACCTTTACTTCTTCTTCTGCTGACGGTTTACCTGGAAATGTAAGTCAAGTACGTGCCGTTGCCACGGAAATAGTGGATCGCTGCAAAAAAAGTGGTACCACTGTCATTCTTGTTGGTCACGTTACCAAGGATGGAACCCTCGCCGGCCCCCGTCTTCTTGAGCATATGGTTGATACAGTAATTTCTTTGGAAGGTGACAGGCAGCAAGCCTTTCGTATTTTGCGAGTCTTAAAAAATCGCTTTGGGCCTAACCAAGAATTACTTATTTTTCAGATGGTTACCAGTGGGATGGAATTGGTTGAGGATCCATCGACGTATTTTCTTGGCGCACGGGACGCCACCTTGTCCGGCACGGCCGTTGTTATGGCAGTTGATGGACAGCGTCCCCTTGCGGTTGAAATGCAGGCGCTTGTTACCAAGAGTTATTTGGCTATTCCCCGGCGTACAGGTCTTGGTTTTGATGTTAACAGACTTCATCTGTTACTTGCAGTTTTGGAAAAACGTCTGCACCTTTCCTTTGCGCAGGTAGATATTTACGCCAAGGTGGGTGGGGGAATGCGTTTGCAGGATCCCGGAATGGATTTGGCTTTGGTGGCGGCTGTATTATCCTCTTTTTACGATGTTCCCTTACCCGAACGAGCGGTTTTTTGGGGGGAAGTTGATCTGAATGGGCAAGTTCGGCCCGTTGTGGGGCACGCCATACGGGAAGGCCAAGCCCAGCGGCTTGGCTATCATCCCATTGTACGGCCGGTGGCGGGTGAAGGGGAAGAGGGATTTCGTACCATCATGCAAGTGCAGCAGGCGCTTTTTTCACGCCCCAAGGGGCGAAATTCTTCAGATTCCCGGTAAAAAAATCATGGGATCGAGAGAAAAGGCTTGACATATTCCAAAAGAAAGCTAAATGTTCTTCGTTCAATTAGAGTATGTTTTACGAATTATTTGTCACCACGCCTGTGTGCGTAATAAAACAGCGCCGATGGCGCAGTCGAGGTACCCCTCATGAGCGCAAAAGATACCCAGGCCTTCCCTGGTGCAGCCATAACTCCCGAAGGTATGAAATACAACGGAGCGATTTTTCAGCCAATCATTGAAAAGTGTGAAGGCTGTGGTCGTATACGGGAATTTGAAGGGACACAATTTTGCTCCAGTTATCCCATGCCAACAGCCAAATGGACTGGCGGCCTGTGCAACTTTTCCACCCATACCCGCGTAGCTCAAGCTGCCCAGGCTAAGGTGAACCCCCTTAAGGCTTCCAAGCGTGCTGCCAAGGGTACTTCTAAGAGTAGTTCCAAGAAGGGCAAATAGGTATTGCTGATTACTTCATTTTTTGGAGTTTTCAACGGCAAATATTCCTTTTTGTTACTGGTAAGTTTGGTATTTGCATGTACAATACCGTTGTACTATGTAGGCACTATGCTATAGCGTAAGAATTTTGATTTTTTTATAGGCAGGGAGGAGGTAATCTTCCCTGCTTTTTGTTATATGCGCAGAGAAGAATGAACTGAGGCCATTGCACAATGACTTCTGGCGGATGCGCCAGCAGACGCCCGCAAGCGAGCAGCGCAGCGTGCCTTTATTTCAAAGCAGCTTCTGCTTTAAAATCATTCGATAAAAATTATGTTTTTTTTGGCATTTGGTTTTTAATGGTCTTCGAAAAACTTTTTAAGAGACGACTAAACAGAGTTCAGTGTATTATGCAACGAACTCGAACTAGGAAATAGCTTTAAGCAGGAGTGAGGGTAGTGGATACTTCTTTGTTGTTATTTCTTGATGCCCAGCGTGACACGGTTATTCGCAGGCAGCGCGAACTTACGGCTCGTCCGGCCCTTGGCCCGGAGAATGGTGGCACGGGTGAGGCTGCCAAAGCTGCCTGGATTCTGGGTGAGCTTGAGCGTATGGGAGTAACAGATGTTGCTACGTATCCGTGCCCAGATACACGAGTTCCTTCGGGGTTACGACCCAATATTGTGGCTCGCATCCCCGGAATAAAGCCGCAAACTCTTTGGATTATTGGGCATATGGATGTTGTTCCTCCAGGGGAAGAGGGGCTTTGGGTGAGTTCGCCGTATGAGTTACGGGTTGAGGGTGATTTTGTGTATGGCCGTGGCGTTGAGGATAATCAACAGGCCATAGTCTCCGCTTTACTGGTTGCAGATGCCCTTTTATCCAAGGGGATTACTCCAGAATATTCCTTGGGGCTTTTGTTTGTTGCGGATGAAGAAACGGGAATGAAGCATGGTTTACCGCATGTGCTTTGTGCAATGCCGGAGTGCATTGGCATGGATGATCTGGTGCTGGTGCCGGATATGGGCAAGCGCGACGGCAGCCTCATAGAGATTGCTGAAAAAAGCTGTTTATGGTTGCGCTTTGAGGTGACAGGCAAGCAGTGTCACGCCAGTACGCCGGAGCAGGGCGTTAATTCGCTCGTGGCAGCTTCTGCCTGTGTGCTTGCTCTTAAGGAGCTGCACGATTGTTTTGACAAACATGATCCGTTGTATGCTCCTGCCTGGTCAACCTTTGTTCCTTCCAAAAAGGAAGCGAATGTTGATAATGTAAACACCTTGCCGGGGCGCGATGTTTTTTACCTCGATTGCCGGGTTTTGCCTGTCTATGATCTTGTGGACATTGAAAAAGAATGTCAGCGTATTGCCGAGGTGGTTGCAAAAAAGTATAGCGCACATATTCAGGTAAGTGTAGTGCACCACGAGCAAGCCCCAGCTCCCACCTTGCCGACTGCACCTGTGGTGAAACGCTTACAAAAGGCGTTACAAGCGATGAGAGGCATACAGGGAGTGCTGTGTGGCTCAGGAGGGCAAACTGTTGCTGCTCCGTTACGGCACATGAACATTCCCGTGGCAGTATGGGCAACCTTGATGCCAAATCCACACACCCCTAATGAATGCTCCCGCATTTCCAGCACCATTGAAGATGCTAAAGTGATACTTTATATGTTGCTTGATGCTAACAGTACGATCTAAAGATAGCCATGTATAATCCTTCCCTTTCCGTTGCTCCTAAGGAGTACGATGTCATTATTGTGGGCGCAGGTCATGCTGGTGCGGAAGCCGCCATGGCAACAGCAGCTATGGGACTTTTTACCCTGCTGATAACCGGAAATGTTGACCGCATTGGGCACCTTTCGTGCAATCCTGCAGTAGGAGGGCTGGGGAAGGGGCACATGGTTCATGAGCTGGACGCCCTTGGCGGCTCTATGCCGCGGTGGACAGATGAAGCTGCCGTGCAGGTGCGTATTTTAAACGCCAGCAAGGGGCCTGCTGTGCAGGCCACGCGAGCGCAGGTGGATCGTCGTGTTTATATGGAAGCTGTGAAGCGCGACATCTTGGGGCATCCGCGTATTTTTGTGCGTGAGGAATGCGTTGAGGGTATTTTGACGCGCAATGGTGCTGCTTGTGGTGTGCGTACCTTGCTTGGGCAAGAGTTTTTTGCTGGGGCAGTGCTGTTGACAACAGGAACATTCTTGCAGGGCCGCATTCATATTGGTGAAAATCAGTATGCCGGGGGGCGGCTGGGCGATGCTCCAGCCCTTGGGCTATCGAGCAATTTGCATGCCTTTGGCATTGAAACTACCCGCTTCATGACGTGCACAACACCACGCTTACGCACAAGCAGTATTGATTTTTCGCGTATGGAGAAGCAGGAAGGGGACATGCCGACGCCGCGTTTTTCCGTGCGTGGCCCTGGCCCAACTCTTGCGCAGCTTCCTTGTTACCTCACCTATACGAATGAAAAAACTCATGAGGTTATTCGTGCAGGGCTTGCGCGTTCCCCCATGTACAGTGGGGCCATTCCGGGGACAGGCCCTCGCTATTGCCCGGCTATCGAAGATAAAATAGCCCGTTTTCCTGAGAAAATACGGCATCAAATTTTCGTTGAGCCTGAAGGGGTGGACAATCCTGAAACCTATCCCAACAATATTCCCACCGGGCTTCCTCTTGATGTGCAGGAAGCTTTGCTGCACACCATTCCCGGCCTTGAGCAGGCACATATTATCCGACCTGGTTATGCCATTGAATATGACGTTATTTTGCCGACGCAACTGCGCCCAACTCTGGAAAGCAAAGCTGTTTCCGGATTATGGAGTGCAGGGCAAATTAATGGAACCTCCGGCTACGAAGAAGCTGCAGCGCAGGGCTTATGGGCTGCCTTTAATATTGTGGCAGCGGTGCGCAATCTCCCGCCTTTTCTTCCTGGACGTGAGTCTTGCTATATGGCGGTACTGGTGGATGATCTCGTCACGCGGGGAACGAATGAGCCATACCGTATGTTTACCTCTCGTGCAGAGCATCGCTTGCTCTTACGTATAAGTAATGCAGATATGCGGTTAACTCCCCTTGGCCGTGAGTATGGTCTTGTCAATGATGAACAGTGGGCTGCATTTGTTGCGCATAGGCAGGAGCTGGAAGCGCTCACGCATGAGCTTGCAACGCGCCGTGTAACACCTGACGCCACCGTGCGCGAGGTGCTGGCGCGTTATGGAGAGTCTGCTCCCGCAGCCGGTGTGCCCCTAGGTGAATTATTTCGGCGTCCTGGTGTGACTGTGGAAACGGTGCAAGAGCTTTGGCCTGATATTTGCAAATTTTCTCCAAAGGTTCAGGCAGAGGCAGAAACTGCTTTTCGGTATGCGGGTTACGTTGTTCGTCAGGAAGAACTGGCAAAGCGACATAAGCATTCGGATTCAATAGCTATCCATAAAAATTTAAACTATGAGGCTGTAGCCGGGCTAACTCGTGAAGCTGTAGAAAAACTCACAGCTATTCAGCCTGCAACCTTAGGGCAAGCGGCGCGCATACCGGGCATTACCCCAGCGGCAGTGGCCTGTATTGAAATTCATATGCGAAAAAAAACATGAGGGAGTACTCCTGTTATCTTTGCGGAAGTTCTATCAACAGCTTGCTTTGCATACAGATTAAGAGTACAGTGTGTTACCTTGGATGTGTTATTAAGAAATAGCGCATATGAATTAAATTTTTTTTTGAGAAATATCCCCATTGTGATAACATTAATATTTTGTAGTTACATGGTGAACATATAACCCATGGTGATTAATACGTAATGACTCTTTTGGAACAAATCCGCGACAGTATTTTTGGACGTAATTTCCCCTTTGCGGAATACGGCTTACTCCTTGGCATGGTCGCTCTTGTTTTTCTTATTGCGCTTGTCTTTGGCATTATCGCGCTTGTACAAATGCGCCGTGCCAGATACTATCCGCATGGACATGTGGTTGATCCCGCAGAGATACGCGATATTGTTCGCGAGGCCTTTGATCAACGCCGTCCCTTTGAAATTCAGCTTCAAGCGGAAGATCAGAATGCCCGGCGCCCCACGTTACGCTGTGCTCCGCAATCCATGGGGGGGGGAACCATAACCCTTGATTTGGGAAGTGGCGTCAAGATGCTTTCGGATTCATGGATTGGCAAAAAAATTAACGTATACTTTCGTGTTGGTATTCACCGCGAATTTATCTATTATACCTTTGCATCTCAGATCAGGGATTTTCATTCCCATCCTACCGAAAACTCTTCTATTGACATTACCTTTCCAGCCATGCTGGATAACAGGCAGAAACGTGCTTTTCTGAGAATGTTACCCCCGGCAGACCTTGTTTTGGGCATGGCCCTGTGGCATTCTTGGACAATGCCGACCCCGGAAAAAATTCACGATCTGGTATTGTGGCCTCGGCCACTCCTGCTTTTGGTTCCCGGTCGCATGGAGCAGTTTAAACTGCTTGATCTTTCAGCAGGAGGGTTGCGGCTGGCTATTCCCGCTGCCATTATGGCTCAGCATGAGCTTGAATTTAGTTCTATTGATTCCATGATAGTTATGCTTGACCTCTATGACCCCGAGCAGGAAAAAAGGCTGCGGTTCTGGATGCAGTGCCGGGTGCAGAATACGTGGTCAGAAGGAGCAGGAAGGGCAACCAATGTTGGTGCGCAGTTCCGTTCTTGGGCGCGTCCCAAGGATGGTGTTACCTCAGCAGAAGGGGCAAGTATCCTTGAATGGCTACGTTTGTCTTCATCTTTTGAGGTGGAGCCCATTGGAAACTGGGTTATGCGTCGTCACCTTGAAATATATCGTGACATTCCTGCCGATTAGATAATAATGAGAGGATATGGGGCACTGCACTGTACCCCGCTGGAAGAGATGATCCCCATAGAACTTGTGTTCACGATTTCCCCCCCTTTTTTTCTAATTTGCTTTGGATAAACTGTGACTTGATGGAGGAACCCCCTTGGATGATGGCCCTGGTAGTAGTATCTGGCATCGGTTGAGACGAGTTTTTCACAACAACGCTCCGGACACGGTGGAACAAGCTATTCGGGAGGCAAGCGAAGAAGGCGAGCTTGATCAGACAGAAGGCTCCATGTTGCTTAGTGTGCTTAAGCTTGACGAGCTACAGGTTCAGGACATTATGACCCCTCGCACAGACATAGCCTGTGCCGCGTATGATGCGCCCGTAAAAGACGTGGCGGAAGTGATTATCGCTTCCGGGCATTCACGCATACCCATCTACAAAGAAACCCGTGATAATATTATCGGTATCGTCTACGCAAAAGATATTTTGCGGTATAGTCTGGATGCTGATTATCATACGGAATCAATTATCAGTACCATGCGGGAGCCTTATTTTATCCCGGAAACGAAAAAGGCGCTTGACCTTTTGCATGAATTTCGCCTGCGTAAAACTCACCTTGCTGTTGTGCTGGATGAGTATGGAGGCACTGCTGGGCTTGTATCCATTGAAGATGTCATCGAGCTGATTGTGGGTGATATTGAGGATGAGCATGACGCACCCCGTGAAGAAGAAATAACTGTCCTTGAAGGGGGCGGTTATCTTATTGCAGGGCGGGCATACCTGGAAGATATCGCAAAAAAAACTTCTTTGGAGCTGGTTTCAGAAGAAGTGGATACCCTTGGTGGATATCTTTCTCATCTAGCGGGCAGGGTGCCCAAGGCTGGAGAGATCTTTACCCTCGCGGGTATGCTCTGGCATGTGCAAAAAGCGGATGCAAAGCGTGTGCATATGGTGCGAGTGGAACCCTTGAAGAACGCTGAGACTACTCCTGCCGTTATGGAAGCGTAGTCTGTGTATTCCTGGCTTGTTCCTGCCCTTATTGGGGGGGGAGGGTACCTGTTTGGGCATCCCAATACATTGGTGCAGTTTCCGTTTGCCATTTTGTTGGTGCCGGCAGTTCTCTATTTTTTAGCAATAACAAGTCATAGCGCAAAGCATGCTTTTTTCTCAGGTTGGGTTACCGGGTTCATTGGCATAACCTTGAGCTTGTCCTGGGTTACCATTCCCATACGGGAAGTTGCGGAACTTCCCTATATTGTTGCTGTTTTTCTTGTTATGCTGTTGGCCTCCTATTTGGCCCTGTATCTGGGGCTTGCCTGCCTCGCCATGCGCTCTTCTTATAGGTTATGTTCCCGACTTCCTTTCGCTTTTTTTCTTTCTTCTATAGTGGGCGGTCTTTCCTTTGGGGGGGCTGAGGTACTTTCTGGCGTACTTTTTACCGGCTTTCCCTGGCTGGGTCTTTCTACAGCTTTTGTTCCCTGGGTAGCATGGATACAAGGGGCAAGTCTGGTTGGAGCTTATGGCCTGAGTGCGCTTATGGCTGTTGCTGCCTGTCTTGGAAGTGTGGCTGCATCCTGGCATTTCACTGTCACTGGAAAAGAACGGGGAATCTGCCTGGGGCTTTGTCTTGTTTTGCTTGGTTGTTTTGCCGGATACGGAGAGCTGCGCTTACAGGAGCGAGAACAAACCGTGGCAAAAAGAGAATCCAGGCAGAAACTTGCGCAGGCTTTTTCACACAATGCGACAGCAACTGTGCCTGCCTCTTCGCAGGGCACTCAGGGTAATATTTATGATGAAGGTCTTATTGTAGGAGTGGTGCAGGGAAATATTGACCAGAATCAAAAATGGGATGCCGCATATCAGCAGAGCACCTTAACGCATTATCTGCAACTTTCGCAAACTATGCTTGATGCCCATACCGCGCAAATGCCCGGTGAGCCCATGCGTCTTATTCTCTGGCCGGAAACATCCATGCCCTTTTATTTTCAAAATAGCACTTCTCATGCGGCGGAGCTGCGCGCTTTTGCAGCCAGGAATGGAGTACAGTTGGCCTTTGGCACTCTGGCTCGTGCGCGG
>JAVBJS010000045.1:0-3792 GCA_031546885.1 Desulfovibrio sp. | reverse complement strand
GCTCTTGCCACACGCTCTCCTTATTTGAGGCCATTGCACAATGGCCTCTGGCAACTGCGTAGCAGGTGCTCGCAAGCGAACAGCGCAGCGTGCCTTTCTCTTTATCTTCACTGGATACGAAAATGTATCGTTTTATCTTGCTGAAAAATAAGACATAATTTTCTAACAAGCTTTCAAAATCCGCTACGAATTTTGAAAGAAAGGCACGCTGCGCTGTCCGCTTGCGGGCGCTTGCTGCGCAATCGCCAGAGTTCGTTGCAATGTGCAACGAACTCTATTTATGGGTAAGTTCTTATGCGCGTCTGATCAGCCGATACTGGTACAATTTTTCTGGCCAAAACGATAGACTTCAGCAGAATAGTACCGACTGTATAAGGTTTTAAAATTATTGAGCACTAGGCGTCATAGGCATGAATCACTATAACATACCTATAATATGCAAGATGCAATAATAGACATCTGTGAGAAGCAAGTCAATAGGGTAGTAAACAAAAGGTTACCTACATACAAAGGTTTTTCTACACAAACGGAAGGTTAAAAAGCCTACCGCCTGCCGGTCATCGCTTCGCTAATATTCAGGCTGGCACTTATGCCTTCACGTTTGTGAAGGAGATAGCGGTGGGCGGCATCGAGCTGTTCAGAGCGGGTGGAGGCATTGCCGTCAATTTTTTCATGGAGAACATGCAGAAGGGTTTCGCCAAAAATTGGGCCAGGAGTTTCACCAAGGTTTCTCAAGTCTTCTCCTGAAATATCAATAGTTTCATCACGCAAGTGTGTGAGAAAAAGTGAAATGTCCTGTCCTATGTTAAATTTTTCTTTGTGGCGAGCCATAAGGAAGAGCAGGCCTTCAATGGGCACAGGTGTAAGGATGGCATGCAGGGAACTGAGGGAGGTGATATTTGCCTTGTTACGTGTGGTTAAGCGCTCTGCGGCAACACGAGTTTGCTCACGCAGGGCGAGAAATTCGGAGCGTGCGCGGTCTATGAACTTTAGCCGTGCAAGCATGGCTGATACTTCTACATATTTGACGGCTATGCAAAGTCCCATCATGTATATTATCCAGTGTTGCGGGACGGGGGCTTTGTAGAGCAGGCGATACCATGCCACGACTTCATCCAGGCTGGTGATGAGAGCTATTTTTTTGGGTGTCAGTTTAAGAATGGGATGAATGGCAGCCCAGATACCCCATTCTTCTATGCGTAAAATACAGGCCACGGCTTTTTTTTCATCAAAAACATGCATGAGCTCATTAAAAAGGCGGGTGCCGGAAAGACGCGATAACATTTGCAGCGTGAGGGCGTTTTTTATGAGGCGCTCTGTTTGTGCGCCGATGTGAAAATCAAAGCGCTGCTCAAAGCGAATGGCGCGGAGGATGCGGGTGGGGTCTTCCACAAGGCTGAGGGAGTGAAGGACAGAAATATTTTTTTCCTTCATATCCCGCTGGGAGCCAAAGGGATCAATGAGTGTGCCGAAGCGCTGCTCATTGAGCTGAATGGCCAAAGCGTTAATGGTGAAGTCGCGGCGATAGAGATCCATTTTGATGGAAGAAAGCTCAACTACAGGCAAAGCAGCAGGGGATTCGTAGTATTCAAGGCGAGCAGTGGCTACATCAATACATTGAGCTTGGTTCTCAGCATCAAAGTATAATATTTTTGCGGTCTTAAATTTGGGATGAATGCGCACTTTTCCATTCAAGCGCTGTGCGAGTGCTCTGGCAAAGGCTGGGCCGTCACCTTCTATACTCAGGTCTATATCAAGATTTGGCTGCTTGAGAAGGAGATCCCGCACAAAGCCGCCCACAGCAAAAACCGTTGTGCCAAGCTCATCGGCAAGGGTGCCTGCAAGCCGCAAAATGTGAACATGCTGCGGAGGAAGTTGATCCGTAAGCAATTTGGCAACATTCCGCTCGCGGTGCTCTTGGCTGTGGGGGATGCCCTCTGGGATATGAAGAGTGTTGTCCACCAGCAGTCTCATAATATCGGTGCGGGTAAGCACGCCAATGAGGTTGTCATTTTCCATAATGGGAACAAGGCGCTGGTGTTGTTTGAGGATGAGCTCTACAGCAAGGTTTAAGTCCGCTGTTGGCGTAAGGGTGTGAATGGCACGTTGCATGTATTCCGTAACCGGCAGGTGGCCCAGTTGGTGGGTAGCAGCGCGGATAGCTGTTTGTTGCTCCAGAATGCCGATGCAGGCATGGCTTTCTATACTGACAACAGGCACGGCCTTGAGGCCGAAGCGATTCATAAGATTAACAGCTTCGGTAATGGTTTGGGTATTATGTACAACCATGGCGGGTGTTGTCATATGCTCGCCAACGGCAAGTTGGCTGGTAAAGCTTGAAACGAGCAGGGCAAGTAGTTGGGCGCGGGTTTCCGCAAGGGGTTGTTTAACGCTGGCGGAAGCGGCGTAACTGTGCCCACCCCCACCAAAGGATGTGCAGAGTTGCTGCACATTAACTTCAGGCAGGTGGCTGCGGGCGATGATATGTACGCGGTCTCCCATGGCGGCAAGGGCAAAGACTACCTTGAGATGCTCCATTTCCATGAGTTTACGAATGACTTCCGCAAGGTCACCCACAAAGTCTTCCAGGGTTATTTCGGTAATGGTTATGGGTATGCCGCGAACAGTGTGCGTGACAGCATTGCGTAGCAGAATATCCAGCAGGTGTATTTGCTCCGCTGTAAGCTCTGTGTGCAGTAAGGAGGCAATGACGGAAAGATCCATCTGCGCGCTGTGTAGAAAAGCGGCGGCCATGAAATCGTGCCGTGTTGTGGAGTGAAAGGTGAAGGAACCGGTATCTTCGTAAAGACCAAGCCCCAGTATGGTGGCTTCATCCGGGGTAAGGCATACGCCTTTCTCTTCCAGCAGTTCTACGAGAATGCTTGTGGTGGAGCCCCACGGTTTAAGCACACTGTATGTGGCGGGGAGGTCGTGGTTGGAATCTGGATGATGATCATACACATGAATGACCAGGCCGGGATTGCTCAGAACATTTTTTATGTGCTCAATGCGGGGAATCTGGTGTGTATCGACTACAATCAGGAGAGAAACGGCGGAAAAATCGCAGTCTTTGGGTTGGTGCAGGCCAAAGAGCTCTGGAATGGAGTCCCAAAAAGGATGCGTAGTGTGCCTATCCAGCAGGGGGGGGGCGATGAGAAGGGCGTCCGGATAAAGTTTTCCCGCTGCAACCATGGCAGCCAGCGCGTCGCAGTCTGCATTCATGTGGCCAGTAATGATGGAAGTGGGACGAAAGAGTTCTGACATAAGTATTTTGGCCCTGCTTAGAGTATTTTCAATTTTAAAATACCCTAGGATAATGTAGATGAGCGCGGATGAAACAGCTTATGAGCACGAGTAATGCGCTCCTGACTGACATGGGTATATATTTCCGTGGCAGCGATGTCGGCATGTCCTAACAGCAATTGGACGGAACGTAAATCTGCCCCTCCTTCAAGTAAATGAGTGGCAAAGGAATGGCGGAAGGTATGGGGGGAGATGTGCGTGCTGATGCCGGCCAAAAGTGCATAGCGCTGCACTATTTTCCACACAGCAACACGGGAGAGGCCCTTGCCTGACCTGTTAAGAAAAAGCACGGGAGCCTTGGGAGAAAAAAGCGGACGCCAGTGGCGAATATAATCAAGCAACAGGTTGGCTGCCGCCGCATGAATGGGAGTAATACGCTCCTTGGAGCCTTTGCCGAAAATGCGAAGAACATTGCTTTGTGGATCAAAATCCAAAGCCTTGAGCGCACATAACTCGGAAACGCGCAGTCCTGAGGCATAAAGAAGTTCC
>JAVBJS010000167.1:0-5449 GCA_031546885.1 Desulfovibrio sp. | reverse complement strand
CGTGCCTTTATTTCAAAGCAGCTTCTGCTTTGAAATCATTCGATAAAAAGTATGTCTTCTCTTCGCATTTAGCTCTTAAGAGCCTTTGGAAGACTTTTTAAGGGAAGACTAAACTAAATTTGCTGTATTGTGCAACGAACTCAAATTGAAGGGGGGGGCTGGGGTCGGGGACACAGCCCTGGTTGAGGGTAACTCAAGGGGATCATCCCCTTGAGTTTCCCTCAACCAGTTTCTCATGAAATATGCGGGTTAGCGTTGCTTATTCCCTATGGGCTTCGGAGCCGCATTAGGGTCAATGGGCACCCCGCCCGCTGGGGGAGCACTGCCATATGGTATTGCGGATACGCCCGCCGAGGTTGGAACGACAGCGGCCCGACTTTGCGACGTTTTGGGGCTATGCTTTTTACTACCAGAAGAGCGTGCTGCGGGAGCTGCGGAGCCGGAGGAACCACCCCTTCCCACTCGATCTTCCACGCTTTCACCGCCGACAAAGCGCTCCTGCGTTGTCATGTTCTGATTAGGAAAGGCTTGCCCGCGTGCGGCATATTGCCGCCAGACACTGTCGGATGAGCCCTTGCTGTCTGGGTCGCTTGATTGCCCAAGCAGATAGCGCGTATCACCCGTAAGCGGCATATAGTATTCATATGCGGCAATAACAGTATTGTCGGATAGGCGGATAACCCGTGTGGAAATAAAGAGCCGTGAGCCTGCACGGGAATAAATACCCACCAGCACAGCATGGGCGTCATGATCACGCGAAAGCAGGCGTGCGGTATCGCGAGAAAGCATAAATTCTCCGCCACGCAGTTCCATACGCATCTCGGCAGTAAGGCGTACTTCAGTAACTTTAAAACCGTGCTGGGCAACCCGTGAGCTTATTTGCTGCATGGCGGTGCGCCCAAAAGGAGAAGAAGAATCAAGCCCTTCCATGTTAACCATGGTTGTTACCAAAATACCATTTTCTGCGCCAATGCGTTGCAACAACATACTGCTGAGGGCATCACCGGCAAAGGTGTTTGAGGTAAGCATATCAGAGCCTGGAGGCGGATCAACAGGCATGGCGTGAGGCAAGGGTGGGTATGTCTCTTTGGTACTGCACCCGGCTGCCAATATAATAAGCAGGGCTCCCACAATATTCAGAAAGACAGGGCGTATGCCCCCTTTGAAGGACTTGCTCTTCTGATATATTTGCCAGCCATGCTGTTCTGCGGATACATGTTGGTTCATATGCATTCCATTTTTCATGTAAAAATTAAAAAAAGTTGGCCTTGTACAGCACTATAAGCGACGTTGTGAACTCTATTTATTCGTAATGCGTACGTTGCGTGTAGTGCTTGCCATGGGGTCCATGGATTCATGGCTAATATAAAGAGGCCAGTCATCATCATTAATGTAAACAATATGAGAAAGGTGCATGACATATCTATTGTTATGCATAATTCGACTGTTAATCATAAGCTCATGATTTGACGTTGTTGTATAGCCACCGGTAACAAGACCGGCAACAGCTATACCCATTCCGCCAAGGCTGGGCAGCCAGGTTCCATGCGGTGTGCCGTGCAGTACCATTTGCAAAGTATAATCAAGGGTGAGCATGTCTGGCTCAGGCTTATCAGCCACCTGCATACCCTTGGAAACAAGACGTGTGCGCAAAAGATTGTAAAAAGCCGTACTGAAAGGACGATTTGTCGGCGGCTTGATGTATATGGGCTTTGCCACAAGGTCGGGCCTGTCTTCCAGAGATTTTTGCACCCGCATGGCAACGTCATTGGCAATATTGTCCCAATGATCTATCGCCTGTATTTTTTGCTGGGTATACAGGGGGGGCGCTGTCGCCAAAGGAATCTCCGTTGAACAGCCGGATGAAACCATAGTCAGTCCCATCAGTCCCATAATGCTCAGGAGTGCACTTTTTTGAATCATGTCTGGCCTCGTTTACGTGGTATGCGCTCAGTATACAGAAAACATGTGAAGAAAAACAGACTGGGCCCCTATTCACTATGCGAATAGCTACGGAAAGCGGTAAATTTTTCCTCATACATATCTTCCTTGCGCTTTTTTGCAAAAAACATTCCAGAAGCCACACGCTGAGGGCATTTCCCCTCAAGCAGGTGCTTGCAAAAAAAACACAACTTATTTCAACACACTAAAAAAGAAAACCTTTTTTGCAACAAACCTCGTAATAGGAGTTCGTTGCAAAATGCAATGGCCTCATTGACGTAAATTTACTGTATGAGGTGATACAACAGCAGGTTGCAGGCAGAAAATAACGGCCCAGCGGGAATCTGTATTCTTCTGTTGATATACTGGAAGAGGAGATGTATAATTCCTTACCCAAGAGCAATTTTACTGCAAAATAGGAGCATATTATGCCTACTGCGAAGCCAAATAAATCTGTAAGCGCTCCCCAAGCATCAGTTCCCCCCGCTCAGTCTCCTGCTGCGGCAACAAAAGAGTTACGCCGGAAAAAGGTAGTTGAAGTGCTTAATCAGGCGCGTGCCATGGAGCTTTACGCCATCACCCAGTACATGAATCAACACTACTCCCTTGACAACATGGACTACGGCGAGCTTGCCGCCAATATGAAACTCATTGCCATTGATGAAATGCGCCATGCGGAAATGTTTGCAGAGCGCATCAAAGAGCTGGACGGCGATCCCTGTACGGAACGTGCAGGCACGCTGACAAAGGGCCAGTCTGTACGCCAGATTTACCCCTTTGATGCCGCAGTGGAAGATGACACTGTAGATACCTACAACCAATTTCTGCTCACCTGCCGGGAATGTGGCGACAATATCAGCGCAAAATTGCTTGAAGATATCGTGGTGGAAGAGCAAACACACCAGAATTACTTTGATAATGTGGCCAAGCATCTTGAATCCCTTGGTGACAGCTATTTATCAAAAATAGCAGGCACTCCTTCCTCCACGGGAGGCATACAAAAAGGATTCGCCATAGCTCCAACAACAGCATAAGCATCTGATATTCTGAAACATTTCAGAAAATGCCGATGCTTTCCCAAAAACAATGAGCTCCTGCCTCCGGCGAAATTCCGAATGCCGGAGGCAGAAGCCTCCGAAAGCCTTATTCATATATATGCAGCACCTTGAACCAGCGAGCTACTTATGGCGGTAAAATCCGTACACATATTTCCTGATAAAAAACGCCTGACGGCTAAAATACAGAGCCTCCAATCTCGGCAATACCTCCCGGAACCTCTCGTGCAGGTTGTAGGATTGGTTTCACTTTTACAACACGAAGCAGCAGAATCCACCTGCTTTGGCGCTGACGGACGCAATTTACCCGCAACGCTGCAAGAACAGTTGGCCTCTTCGGAAGCGCACTTTCAGGGTGCAAGCCTGCTCCCGCGTGAGTTTTTTCCTCTGGACAAAGAAGGAGCAAACTCGCTTGGCGCGGCTATTATAAAAGGTGTGGCAGATGTTGTTCCAACACTTGCCCCCCACGCAAAATCCCTTGCCCATCTCCTTGAAAAGAATGGTGATTTTTTTACAGAGGCCTGCATTGCGGTCATACAGGATAACGCCGAATTCTTCTCCCCATGGGAAGAAGAACATAGCGAAGCACCCGGATTTTTCCGTTTTGTAGCCCAAAGTTCCGTTATGCCAAGCGCCATGCTGACAGCGCAGCTTCTGGCCTCACACCATTCCGGCAAGGCCACATGGACACACGGACACTGCCCCCTGTGCGGCAGTCAACCTCTCATGGGGCAACTTGCCACAGCAGAGGGAATGCGCCTGCACACCTGTGCCTTCTGTTTTTTTGAATACCGGGTTCCACGCATCGGCTGCCCCTTCTGCTTAAATGCATCCCCAGACAATTCCGAATACTATATGGCGGAAGAAGAACCAGGGTATCAGATAGAAGTTTGCAATTCCTGTAAAAGTTATATTAAACTGGCAGACTTTCGCACACTCGACCGTCAGTATATTCCTGTGCTCGACGACCTCGAATCCCTTACGCTAGACTTGCACGCACGGCGCATGGGGTACACACGCCTCACCCTCTCCGCCTGGGGTTTTTAAGGATGTAGAGGGGGTTCTCCCCCTCCCGTAAATCCCCTTTTTTAATTTTTTAACTTATTATCTTAGTGCATTACTGTGATTTTTAGGTAAAGAGCAGCAAAAGTATACGACGAAAAATGTCTCAATTGAGACCCTTATACCAATTCTCAATCAAATTTACTTTGAAATTGGATTGAGAATTGGTATACTCCATATGAACAATGCCATAAGGAATCCAATCATGAAATATTTGATTGTGCGAGATTTTTCAGGTCAGCCCATCCCTTTTTTATTTCCGAATAAAGTGGCCCATGCCGATATGCGCGAACAACTTCCCTACGTGGAAGTCGTCGCTGCCGGATATGTGGAGCTGGTAGCCGGAGCCTTTGTTTGCTCTGGAGGTGACGTTGACCTCGGCGTGGCTGCCCGCCCGGAAGACGCAGCCTGCCTTACTGACTTTTTTTCCGGCGAGCTCGGGCAAAGCCCGAAATAACCCTCATGGCCTTCTCAAAAATCTAGTGCTTACTTGCAAAAGTAAGCACTACAAAGTCCGACAGGATTTTGCGCCGACTGAGTCAGCGTGCCTATTAAAAATCAGTATGTTATACTTTTGTTATTTTTCGAAAACAGTGACGTTTTATGCTCGAAATTTTAACAATTAGACACTAGCTAGAATTGGATTTGGATTTAAAGCTGATTACACAGCACTGAAAGGTTGCAATCCACACTAAATTACGCTATATGCCTCACCTTACGCTGGCTTTTTATATTGGAAGGGTGGCAGAGCGGTTTAACGCGGCGGTCTTGAAAACCGTTGAGGATGGAAGTCCTCCGGGGGTTCAAATCCCTCCCCTTCCGCCAAAAATTCATGAATCCCAAGGAGAATTCTTTGGGATTCATTCTTTTTTACAAGGCAGCCGTGAAAAACATCAGCTTTATATCGTTGTACAATGCACCGAACTCTGGAGGACATTGCACAATGGCCTCTGGCGATTGCTTAGAAAGCGCCCGCAAGCGGACAGCGCAGCGTGCCTTTCTTTTAAAGCTCGTTTGGGCTTTAAAAGCATGTTAAAAGGGCATATCTTCTGTTACTTTCCGCTTTCTGGTAAAATTTGGACGCAATTGTCCCATCATGAAGACAAAAACACTGCTTTTCTGAGATTAAAAGCTATAGCACAGATTAAAAATTCAAGCTCAACTTTGGCAATTCCAATATAGCTTGCGCGAGACATGGCATATCTCTGTTTCAACGTTCCAAAAGTTCGTTCAACTGTGCCGCGTATAGCGCTGATAAGTCTATTCCGTTTACGCTGGCGTGGAGTAAGAGGCTTGTTGCGTTGTGCTTTATCCAAAATGCCGTCTTTAAGATTTTGCAGATGCAGGTATTCACTGTTGGCCTTGCTCGTATATCCTTTATCCGCATAAAC
>JAVBJS010000141.1:0-5619 GCA_031546885.1 Desulfovibrio sp. | reverse complement strand
GATCGCACCCCATACTGGATCTTTATCTTATATATCGCCATTTCTCCAAAAACCCTGAAGTACAGTTACCGTTTTTCCTCCTTCTCCAAAAGTAAAGACCGTTGCATAGCTGACTTTATTGAATATTTATAGAAAATCAGTTTTAGATTCCACTAAATGAGTTTGTTGCGCGATGCAACGAACTCAAACTGCGCAGTAAGCGCCCGCAAGCGGACAGCGCAGCGTGCCTTTCTAATGTTAATGAATATTACTCGCATGATGAGGCCATTGTGCAACGATCTCTATTTATGGGTAGGTTTTTATTTTATGACATCAAACCTGTTCCTTACGGGAGGCTTGGCGCAGAGATTTTTGAGTTTACCTATATTCTTGACGAAGTGCTCTGTTGTCTCATGAAAATCAAGAGCATTTTGATCTTTCCATTTCTCAATAAATGCAACTGTATTTTTTTCGTCTAATTCTTCATACAAATTATATTCGATATTGCCTTCTTCTTTTTGTGATCCTGCTATTATGCTCCTTGCAATTTCAATAAATTCATCTTTCTTGCCTTCCTTCAACTCCAGTTTCACTACAAGAACGATCATGTGGTAATCTCCCCATTTTTAGTAGCCTTGAATTCAGCCAAATGTAACATAGCTGGCCCTAAAAAACGACACCGTCTTAGAGCTTATCCATAAATAAGGATGTTCGCGGTCAATAGCTGCGTCAAATGCCTTTTTTGCTCTGGGTCGAGGACATAAGAATCCACTCCCTCCGCAAAAAAATCATTTTCCTTGCTCTTGCCACACACTCTCCTTATTTATGGATAAGTTCTAAGGGGCAGGCTCTAACGAGCTTTTTGCCATTGTAAAAGGCCGCACTCCTGTTTCCTGAAAAAGACGCTCTTCCATCGCCTGCGCGTGTGACAGGCGTGTGCGTATGGCGCGGCACGCTTCCTCATTTTTCGCATACAGTTCTAGCTTTTGCCCGAAGCGTGTCTCAACAGAGATAAGGCGCCAGCCGTGTACGTATTTGTCTGCCAGGTAGACGAGTTCTTTTTCCGTTAAGGGTGCCTGCGGCGGGAGTGTGCAGTCTCGATGTTCCTCCACCAGCAGAGCCATAGTAGGGAGTCCCATTGCCCGCAGCATCACGCCTGCCGCATGTTCGTGTTGTCTTTCACCCTTACAGATATCGTGTAGTAAAGCCCCCGCTTCTGCCAGGAGTGGATCGAGGCGGCGGCCTCTTTCAGCCTGATTCAAGGTATTTGTGAATTCTTTTGCGATGCGGGCCACAGCATGAGCATGGGCCATGCCCTGTTCACTCACAGCGCAACAACGCAACAGGGCCTGCGCTTCTTCCGGTTCGAGAATGTGGCGGCGCGGCGCTCGGGCGCACACGTTCGCATAGTCTTCATTCGTATCCATATCCTGAAGGATATGACTGTCCGCAACGGGAACCAGGCACTGGGGCAAGCGTTGCAGTATGCCGTGCAATCCGTTTTCTCCCGTCCATTCAAGAACGGCTCGGATATGCTTAGTATGCAACAACGGCGGATGCCCGGGCTCTCCGTTAAAGGTGGGAAGGCAAATCTGCTTGGGGTGCGCTTCCGCCTTTTGCAGCAGAGCCTGCACGGTGCAAGGGCGTACCAGAGGTATATCCACAGGATGGACAAAGCAGCTCAGGCCAGAGGCCAACAGCGTTTCCAGCCCCGCGCATACAGAGGAGAACATGCCCCGTTCTGTCTGTGGATTGTGGATGTGTGTAGCGCCCAACCTCAACACTTGTGGCTCCAGCTCTTCTCTACGATGTCCACTGACAACAACAATCCGCTCTATGCCCAGTCCCCTGTAAAGGTTTATTACATACTCAAGGGCGGTGCAGGTTCCTTCCTGAAAGGGGATAGGCAGCAAGGGCTTAAAGCCGCACTGCATACGGGATGAAAAACCTGCGGCAACAATAAGGGCGGCATACCTGTGCGCGGAATTTGTGGGATTTACAATATCCACAGAGTTTACGAAGTTTGCAGAGTTCGCATGGTTCATGGGACTACGAGGCTCTCCGGTGAGCTATGCATTCCGCCACGATGCTCACCGCAATCTCTTCCGGCGTCTCTGCCCCGATGGTTAAACCAATTGGGCAATGAACGCGGTTAAGTGTTTCTGCAGCGACGCCCTGAGCACGCAATGATGCGTACACTTCTCTGCGCTTTCGTGTGCTGCCGATCATACCGATATATCCTGCCCGTGTGGTTATAGCCTGAGCCAGTACTGCGGCATCATGCACATGACCACGTGTTACTATAACAACATAACTATGAGAATTAAGCGTAGTTTCGCCAAAGCAGTTCGCAAAGTCAGGAACTGTGCGCGTGCGGAGTGCCCAGGGGAAACGATCTGCTGCGGAAAATTCCGGCCTGTCATCAAGAACAGTCACCTCAAAGCCCGCCAGCGCCGCCACCTGCGCTGTAAAGCGGGAAATATGCCCGCCACCGGCTATAATCATATGGGGAGGAGGCAGGCAATGCTCAACATAATATTCGTGCCCGTCAACGCTTATCGTAGCTCCCTGCGCGTGTGTAGCTGCGGACTGTAGCGCGTCAAGGGCAGCCTTTGGCAGTGCAGCGCCTGTAAATTTGCCGTCTATAAGGGCAGAGTGCCGGGGCTGTGCAGGCTGCGTAATATCGGTAATGAGTGTGGCACCCTCTTCATGCAACGCCGCAACTATGCTGCGAAAAAAAATAATATTCTCTTTTTCGGGGGATACAACTTCTACCAGAACGCGCACCCGCCCACCACAAATCATTTCACTTTTTGCAGCCAGCTCACCGCTGAGCAGGAAATCCAGTATTCGTCCTTTGCCGTCTTGCAAAGCTGCCTGACAGGCTTCTAAAGTGGCACCCTCGGCAAGCCCGCCCCCAACCGTGCCATAGAGGAGCCCGCTTGCATCGGCCAGTAGTCGGGAGCCTGTTCCGCGTGGAGCGGAGCCTTGTTGCGAAATGACGCTTGCCAAAGTGATGGGCGCACCTTCTTGCAGGATATTACAAAGAAACGTGAGCAACTCTTTCACAAAACACTCTCTTTGTTGAAGGCCATTATGCAATGCCTCTTGTTGAGATCGTTGCACAATGCAACGATCTCTGGCGATTGCGTAGCAAACGCCAGCAAGCGGACAGCGCAGCGTGCCTTTCTTTCGCAATCCGCTCCGGTTGCGAAAGCATGTTAGAAAATTATGTCTTATTTTTCAGCTGGATAAAACGGTATACCATTTTATCCAGTGGAGCTAAAAGAAAAGGCACGCTGCGCTGTTCGCTTGCGGGCACCTGCTCCGCAGTTGCCGAGGCCATTGCACAATGGCCTCAAATTGTCGAGTTTGTTCTAAGGAAATTAGCATGTTATCATAAGTTTATAGCTGCATTTATTCAGAATATACTGGAGCGTAGCATATTCTGTAAGAAATACAACAAAAAAATATTTTTCGCAGTAAAAGGAGCTTGTTGCACAAGGGAACGAACTCTGGCGATTGCACCGCGAGCGCTCGCAAACTGGCAGCACAGCGTGCCTTTCTTTTGAAAGCAGCAATGCATTCAAAAGTATTCAAGAAAGGATGTGGAGTGGATAGAGAGGAAAACTCAAGGTGCTTAATTCCTTGAGTTCTCCTCCTTCAGATGATTGCATGAAATATCCAGGCTAATCTGTATTTTCTGGTGCCAATTGGCCTTGGCGTCGCTTTTACAGTTCTGCGCCCAGCCGTTCCGCAAAAGCGGCACAACCCAGTTCTGTAGCATTTTCCATTTGCCCAGCGAGATCGCCGGTAACTGTCCGCTTGGCGATGGTGGTGTGAATGGCTGTATAAATGCGTTCAGCGGCTTCATTCCACTGCATTTGCTCAAGCATCATGGCTGCGGAGAGTATCATACTGCACGGGTTTGCTTTGTCTTTACCGGCTATGGCGGGGGCAGTACCGTGAGTGGCTTCAAAAAAGGCCAGGGTGTCAGACATATTTACACCCGGCGCCATACCAAGCCCGCCCACCTGCGCGGCGAGGGCGTCTGAAATATAGTCCCCATTCAGATTGGGTGTAGCGATTACGCTATAGTTTTGCGGATAGAGCAGAACCTCCTGAAAGAGCGCATCCGCAATGCGATCTTTAATAATAACCTTGCCGGGGATAGGGGAGGATTCCAAGCAACATTCCGCTGAAAACTCTTCTGCTGCAACGTCATAGCCCCACTGGCGAAAGGCTCCCTCAGTAAATTTCATAATATTGCCCTTGTGCATCAGGGTAACGCTTGGCAGGGAATGTTCCACAGCAAAGGTAATGGCTTTTCGCACAAGACGTTTGGAACCTTTCTCTGTCATGGGCTTGATGCCCACACCAGCGTCCGGGTGCAGGGTTACACCCATTTCATCACGTAAAAAGGCAATGAGCTTTCTGGCCTCGGGCGAAGCGCTTTGATATTCGATGCCAAGATAAAGATCTTCTGTATTTTCCCGAAATATCACCATATTTACTTTTTCAGGATGCTTTAATGGCGAAGAAATTCCTTCAAAATATCGAATTGGCCGAATGCAGGCGTAAAGATCCAGAGTTTGCCGCAATGTTACGTTAATACTGCGAAAACCCTTGCCAACCGGCGTTCCAAGGGGGCCCTTCAAGGCATACTGAGCGTTTTTCAAAGTGTTTAAGGTAGCGGCCGGCAAAAGCTCACCCGTTTCCGCAAGGGCTTTTTCACCGGCCAGCAGCTCTTGCCAAATAATCGAGCGGCTCTTCCCATAAGCTTTTGTAATTGCAGCATCAATGACTGGGCGAGTCACCTTCCATATTTCCGGGCCAATACCGTCGCCTTCTATAAAATACACAGTGTGTTGCATGTCAGACTCGCTTGTTTTGAAATAGTGGAACTTGCGTAATGGGCATGACTAGAGACAGCCGTGCGAAGGTAGCTTGGAGTGAGCGTATTTTGCAATGAAAAAATTGCACAAAAGAAAAGGTTCCTGGGGGGGGGCCCAGGAACCTTTAGAAGGGTGTGAGTTCTATAGCTCCACCTGACAAAAGGGGGGGAAGTCAGGCGACTCGTTGAAGCAATTCTGATCCAAGTCAAAGGGGGAGGATGACTTGTGGCGGAGCTCAGGGGGGGAGCTTCTTCGCCGTATCAGTTGCTATCTACTAGCAACTAGCGTGCCAAACGAATTAGTTTTGCAGTGAATCCATTATTTCTTACGGCACCATATTAATACTGAAACAGTTCAGTAAGGCATTTGTCCCGCGAGACTCCATATGTGCGATTTCGAACGTGCGAAACCGCACTGTGTGCTGTTCTGCACATATCAAAGGCTCCCCAGATGGAGATCGTTGCATTGCGCAATGAACCTTGGCGATTTCGCTGCTCGCTTGCGCTGCTCGCTTGCGCTGCTCGCTTGCGGGCAACTGCTTCGGGGGCGTTGTGTAACGGTTTCTCTTTGTATATAATGCAGCCTGGTTCTCACGCGCACACTTAGAACTTATCCCTAAATAAGGATGTTCGCGGTCAATAGCTGCGTCAAATGCCTTTTTTGCTCTGGGTCGAGGACATAAGAGTCCACTCCCTCCGCAAAAAAACCATTTTCCTTGCTCTTGCCACACGCTCTCCTTATTTAT
>JAVBJS010000127.1:0-6232 GCA_031546885.1 Desulfovibrio sp. | reverse complement strand
GCGGATGCGCCAGCAGACGCCCGCAAGCGAGCAGCGCGGCGTGCCTTTATTTCAAAGCAGCTTCTGCTTTGAAATCATTCGATAAAAATTATGTCTTCTCCTGGCATTTAGTTCTTAAGAGCCTTCGGAGAACTTTTTAAGGAAAGACCAAACTGAATTTGCTGTATTGTGCAACGAACTCCATTGGGGGGTGTTGGCCGTCACCATCTGATAAAAAAATTATCAATACGCGCCTCACCCTCTGGACAGGTGCCTAGTGGTGTGAGAAAGACTACAGGAGATCATTGCGCAGCGGTTTCTGGCAGGTGCTTCACGAAAGAGCGCAAGCGAACGATATAGCGTATCTTTTTTTGAAGATTCGCATGAATATGACAATACTTGCCGCTGAAAAGATTGTTGCTGCGAGCTTATAGTTACCTCAGCGCTTTTTACAAAGGAATTATCATGAAAGTCATTATATTCTGCGGTGGTAAGGGAACCCGGCTACGTGAAGAAACGGAATTTAAGCCAAAGCCCATGGTTGAGGTGGGCGGGCTGCCTATTATGTGGCACATTATGCAGCGCTATGCCCGGTTTGGGTATAAGCAGTTTGTTTTGCCGCTGGGCTACCGGGGTGATGTTATCAAGCAATATTTTCATGATTATAAAATCCGCCACTCTGACTTTACCGTCAACTTGGGATCAGGTACTTTGGCTCTGCACGAAACCAGTGCCTGCGTGGACTGGCAGGTAACACTGTGCGATACGGGTGAAGATACGGAAAAGGGCGCGCGCATTAAGCGGGTGGCAAAATATATTGGCAATGAGCCTTTTATGGCAACGTACGGCGATGGCGTTTCGGATATTAATATTGATGCGCTGCTTGCCTTTCATAAAAGCCACGGCAAATTAGGAACCTTTACGGGGGTTCGTATGCCCTCCCGCTTTGGTACGGTAAGTACCGATGCGGCGGGAAATATTGAAAGCTGGCAAGAAAAGCCACTCCTAAACCAGTTTACCAACTGCGGATATTTTGTTTTTGAACCGGAATTTCTGGAATACCTGACAGAAGACGAGAGCTGCGACCTGGAGAAGGCTCCCCTTGAGCGCCTTGCGCGGGAAGGGCAACTTGCTATGTACCGGCATGAAGGCTTTTGGCAGTGCATGGACACCTTGCGTGACTACCAACTGCTCAATGGCATATGGGAAAAGGGCAACGCCCCCTGGCTTCGGTAGTTTCGGCACGCTCTGATAAGAATATTTGATGAGGATGCCGGTGGAGGGAATCTCAAGGAATTCCCTTCACCAGAGCCTGTGCCGCAGACCCCATTCGTCTAATTTACAAATAAAATACACTCGCCCGGTGTGTGCCTTGCCTCTTTTGGGTAACTAATATATGTTTTTTTCTATAGGGGAATATTGATATGTTTGCAAACGAGTACGCTGGCCGCCGCGTTTTTATTACCGGGCATACAGGCTTCAAGGGAACATGGTTAACCACCTGGTTGTTGGAACTTGGGGCTAGCGTGGCGGGCTTTTCTGTGGATATTCCCACGGAACCTTCTGGCTTCAGAGAGCTTGGGCTTGCCGGGCGGATAACCCATATTCAAGGTGACGTGCGTGATGCCGCCGCTGTTGCCAAAGCCATAGCGGACTTTAAGCCGCACATTATATTTCACATGGCAGCGCAAGCCCTTGTGCGACCCTCCTATGAAGATGCCGCCTCAACCTTTGCCATTAACGCCATGGGAACGCTTAATGTGCTTGAGGCTGTGCGCGCCTGCCCTGGAATTGAAGCTGTTATCTGCATTACCAGCGATAAGTGCTACCGTAACGACGAATGGGTGTGGGGCTATCGTGAGCGCGATCACCTTGGCGGGGAAGACCCATACAGCGCTTCCAAGGCCTGCGCGGAAATCATTGCGCAGTCCTACTTCCGCTCATTTTTCAAAAATGGGCCAGCCATGGCTACTGTTCGGGCGGGCAATGTTATTGGCGGGGGCGACTGGGCCCTTGATCGCATTGTGCCCGATTGCGCAAAGGCCTTTGCCAAAGGCGAGGCGGTTACTATTCGCAGCCCGTGGGCAACACGCCCGTGGCAGCATGTGCTTGAACCGCTTTCGGGCTATCTTTGGCTTGGGGCAAGCCTTGTGCGTAAGGGGGCCACACCGGTTTTACCGCTGGACAAGGAGTCCTTCAATTTTGGCCCGGCAGCAGATGTCAACGCCACTGTGGCAGAAGTTGCGGATTCCCTTGCAACGCACTGGCCCGGATTTACCGCTTCCATGGATCGCGCCGGGCAGGCAGGCAAAAAAGAATGTACCCTGCTCAAGCTTTGCTGCGACAAGGCCTTGGCTCACTTGAACTGGAAGGCTACCTTGACTTTTGCGGAGACTATACGCTTCACGGCGGACTGGTACCGGATATTTTATCGGCCCGAAAACGGCAAGGCAGACATGTACGCTGTTACAGCCGCACAAATAGCTGAATACACTCAAAAAGCTATGGCAAAAGGGCTTACATGGACAGTGTAACTACACTTGTCAGCGTATACCCCACAGGTATTGCTGGAGTTATGCTTCAGGATCTCAAGGAAATAGATACGGAAGGCGGCCCTGTGCTGCATATGTTGCGCTCAGATAATCCCCTGTATAACGGATTTGGCGAGGTGTATTTTTCCATTGTACTCCGCGGTGCTGTAAAAGCCTGGAAGCGCCACCGCTTGCAAACTCAGCACTTTGCCGTTCCCACAGGGCTTATTGATATAGTTATTTATGACCCCCGCGAGACTTCCACAACCTTTGGGGCTGTTGCCACCTTTCGTCTTGGTCGTCCTGGGCACTATCAACTGTTGCGTATTCCCCCGCACCTTTGGTACGGTTTTACCTGCGTAAGCCCGGAGACCGCCGTGCTGGCCAATTGTGTGGATATGCCCCATGCTCCGACAGAATCAGAGCGTGTTCCTGCGGATAGTACGCTTATTCCTTATACTTGGGCCTGATTGTGCGCTATCTCGTTACTGGCGGCTTTGGGTATATGGGCTCATGGATTGTTGACCATCTGGCTCAACAGGGCCATGAGGTCTTTATTCTTTCCAGGCGCGGACAACCGCCCGTTTCTTCTGCACCCGCGCTGCCGCACTACACCTATACTCCTGTCAGCATTCAGGCTGATCTTACCACTCTTTCCGCGCCAGAGCTGGCGGCTTTGCTCCCGGAAAATCTCCACGGCTGCGTTCATGCCGCAAGTTGCAATGAATCCTTTGTGCAGGGTTATGCCCATAAGGCCTTGCAGGTGAATGGCTTTGGCACACGCAATTTACTGGAATCTCTTGTTTTGCATGCAAAAAATACAAACACGCCCCCGCCTGTGACGGTTTATTGCAGTACCTTTCATGTGTATGGCATACATGAAGGTTGCATTGACGAGCAAACCCCCGCAGCTCCGTGTAATGATTACGCCCTCACACATTTGGTGGGAGAGGAATACTGCCGTTTTTTTGGACGCACTCACGAGCTTCCGTATATTATTGTACGCTCTACGAATGGATACGGGGCTCCTCTTGTGGCGGACTTTGATAAGTGGTATCTTATCTTGAACGATTTGTGCCGTAGCGCCATGCAGAACGGTAAAATTACCTTGCGTTCCAACCCATCTGTGATAAGGGATTTTATCTGGATGGGTGATGTGGCTGCCGCCATTGGCCTGCTTCTTGAGCGGCGGGATCTTGCTGGTACGCTTTTTAATCTGGCCTCGGGTCAATCCACCTCCATTGGGCATATTGCCACCCTTGCCGCGCAAACTGCTTCCCGCTATACAGGAAAGGCCATTCCCGTGGAAATGCTTACCCCCCCAGTTGCTGTCCTTCCCCTGACTGTAAGCAACAAGGCTCTTTGTGTTGCCACCGGCATGGTTATGCAGCAAAGAATGGAACAAGAAATGCTCGCCACTCTTGACTTTTTTACCCGCCATGAAGTCAGCCATGTCTAATACTATGCCCGATGTCACTGTTTTGCTTACCGTTTATAACGGGATGCCATATCTGAAAGAATCTGTTGAGTGTATTCTTGCGCAAAGCCTGCGCGAGTTTCGCTTTCATATTCTGAATAACGCCTCTACGGACGGGACGCGGGCGTACCTGGAATCTCTCACTGACCCGCGTTTGCATATCGAGCACCTGCCGGAGAACATAGGGAGAACAGCCGTACTCAATAAAGGGCTTTCCGGTATAACTACCTTGTACACAGCTATTATTGATGCGGACGATCTTGCCCACCCCACCCGCCTGGAAAAGCAGTATGCTTTTTTAATGGGCCATCCCGGGGTAGATCTTTTGGGATCAGATGTTATCTATATTGACAGAGCCGGAAATCCTCTTGGCAAGGAGCAGTATCCGCAAGACCACGCAACCCTGCTGGAGCGTCTGCCACTGCATAATCAGTTCTCGCACGCTGCCTGTATGTTCCGCACCCGTTCCGCCATAGAGGCTGGCGGATATTCCGCCGCCTTTCCCTATGCCCAGGACTTTGGTCTGTGGATAGCCATGTTGCAAAAAGGAAGTCGCGTAGCCAGCCTGCCCGAATTCCTGGCCAGTATTCGCGTGCATGCCGGGCAAACCACACGTGATCTTAAATTAATCATGGTGCGCAATGAAGATAACCATCGTCTTGCCCTTGCCATGCTTGGTATTCCTCAGCTTTCTAGCGCAGCACAGCAGGCTGCCCTGCTTCGCAGCGCTGGAGCGCTTATACGTCTTGCGCGGCATAAGGAGGCGGCCCGTCAGGTTTTTCGCGCCATATGCGTTGCCCCTTGGCTGTTGCCTGTAAATCCGCTGCTCTGGCGAAGGCTTGGGGTTATGCTTAAACGCCGCCTGACTTAAGAGCGGTTGGCATTCCCATTCTGCTTCTCCCTCCTGCTATTTCAGAAAACCTTTTTATTTCAGTAGAGTACAAGAGAGTACATTCTTTCCTTGGCTCTCTACGTTGTTTTGAGATATATTTATGGCTGTTCCACTTGGCAAATTATTTCCTCCTTCCGTGCGTTTTGGTCTTAAAGTAGGCATTGCTTGCACCATCGCCTATACGGTTTCCTATTTTTTATCTTCACCCCATGCTGTCTGGGCCGTCGTTTCAAGCGTTGTTGCCATGCAAATCAACGTAGCAGACTCCATTCAGGCTGGGCTGCAACGCATTGCCGGAACCATCATTGGTGCTATTCTTGGCATTAGCGCTTTGCTTACCATTCCCCCCAACTCCATCTCTTTGATCGGGCTTGGTATTTTCATCCTCACAGCCGCATGTGGGGTGCTCACTCCACGCAACAACCGCTATTCCATGGTATCCATTGCCTCCGTTATCGTTTTTTTGACGGGTATCTCCATGACGCACGAAAATTATCAGGGAGCCATTGTTTTTGGCCTGGCCCGTATTTTTGAAATTGCCATTGGCGTCGGCGTAGCTTTTCTCGTTTCCATGCTGCTCTGGCCAGTGCGTCTGCTCGATACCCTTCGTACCGATATGAATCAGCAGTTTGCCGAATCCGCTGCTCTGCTTGATACCATCACCGCTGCATTCTTAGGGCAGCAAGAGCATATTGAAAGTACTACCCTTGAAGCTATAAGTGCAAAAGTATGGGCCAATCACGCGCAGCTCATTAAAACAAGAAAGCACGAATCGTACCTGTATCAGTACGAAGACCACGTTATGGAAGTGCAGATAACCATCCTTGACCGAACAGTAGAAGCCTTGCGCACTCTCCTTGAATCCTTGAACGACTATGCTGAAGAGCGCTACGATTCCCTCATGAGTGCGGAAATTCGCTCCTTGGCCGATGCCTGTATGTCTACCCTGCGTCACCTCGGCAGCTCCACCCCCGCTGCCGCAGCCCCTGATCTTGTACGCAGATTGACAGGGGGCGTTGATCAGGCGGAGCTTCGCCTCGCAGAGCTGCGCGCCTGCGGTGCAACCCGAAGTTTCGATCTGCACAAGATTCTACAATTGTTTACATTTTACCAGACATTGCGCATGTTTACAGAGTATTTGCTTATAGCCCTGGAAAAGGTACAGCGCAAAGAAGACGCTGACTAAGACCTAATCCATACATAGAGTACGTTGCACATTGCAACGAACTCTGGCGAGTGCGCAGCAAGCGCCCGCAAGCGGACAGCGGCGTGCCTTTCTTTCAAAATTCGTAGCGGATTTTGAAAGCTTGTTGGGAAATTATGTCTTATTTTTCAGCAAGATAAAACGATACA
>JAVBJS010000122.1:0-10596 GCA_031546885.1 Desulfovibrio sp. | reverse complement strand
ATAAATAAGGATGTTCGCGGTCAATAGCTGCGTCAAATGCCTTTTTTGCTCTGGGTCGAGGACATAAGAGTCCACTCCCTCCGCAAAAAAACCATTTTCCTTGCTCTTGCCACACGCTCTCCTTATTTATGGATAAGTTCTATGTCTTTTATTGGCATTTGATTCTTAAGGGCCTTCGAAAGACTTTTTAAGGGACGATTAAGCAGAGTTCGGTGTATTGTGCAACGAACTCGAGAAACAGGAAGAGGCAGTCTGGAGAAAGAACCTCAAGGATATCCCACCCTTGAGGTTCTTTCTCTTTTTATTTAACCCCTGGAAATGCTATCCTTGGTAGGCCATTTCATCAATAATCCAGCACAATTTACCATTGTGCGGGCGTACCATCTGCGCGGGCAGCATGGGTGCAGCCATCAAATTGAGGGCTGTGGAAAGTACATGATTTTTTTCACGCCCGGAGGCCAGAAAGATGCAGCAGCGGGCATTATTTAGCACGGGCAAGGTGAGGGTCAGGCGACCTTCTTTACGATCGGTCGGGTACACATCCGCAACAAGGCGTTCTGTATCGCCAAGAACAGAGTCACCAGGGAACAAAGAAGCAGTATGCCCATCTGCTCCAACCCCAAGAATAATACAATCAAATCGCGGAAGTTCATCTGTTATCAGGCAAAAATGATCGCGCAAAAGAGCCTCATAGGCCTTTGCGGCAAGCTCTGGAGTTTCTTCACCTTTCATACGGTAAATGCGTGTGGCTTCTACACGAGAAAGCAGCTCCAAACGAGCAGCACGGTAGTTGCTTCTGTCGCTTTCAAGGGAAACACACCGCTCATCCACCCAGTAAATGCTGGTTTTTGTCCAGTCGATAACCTTTGACCATTCAGGACTCGCCAAAAGCCGGAATAAAGGATGAGGCGTTTTACCCCCGGAAAGGGCAATGCTAAAAACACCACGCTTGGCAATAGCCTCTTTAGCCTGTTCTGCAATAATTTTTGCAGCTTCCTCAGCCATGGCTTGAACATCTTGCGTGACATACAGAGAAAGATGAGTAGTCTGCATACAAAGCCAACCTGGTAAAAATTTATATATCTTTCTAAGTCATAGTGCAAACGCCCGACAAGAGCAAGAAAAACTCTTGAATATCTCAAGAGAGGTAGTGCAAATAAACGCCTGCTTCATAAATACAGAGAGCGAATCCCCCAAAAGCACAGGGCCGCATACACGCCCGCCGCCGCATCATCGACCATAATGCCAATACCCGCAGGGTACCGTTCCAATATCTTTATGGGCCACGGCTTGGTGATATCAAAAAGGCGAAACAGCGCAAAAAGCAGCAGATATTCACCCAAGGCTATATCCCAAAAGGGCAAACAGGTTACCCACTGCCCCAGCAGCTCGTCCACCACCACCTCGGAAGGATCTTTCCGGCCAAGCAGAGCCGCAGCCCTGCCACTCGCCCAAATGCCTGTACCGGTAATGAGCGCAAGAAAAAGCAGCCGCCCCCAACCGGAAAGCGGCGTAAAAAGCACAGGAGCAAGACAAATAGCCATAAAAGACCCACATGTGCCGGGGGCAAGAGGGCTTTTTCCTGCAAACCACAGCCGTGCATACGTCAAAGCAATCTCATTCTGGAATCTAACCACATGGGCTATGCCACTGCTTATAAATTTATTCATACGTTAGGGTAAATTCATTAAAATTGTTTAAAAATGAAGTTTGGGGAGGCAATGCCTCCCCAAAAAATCGCTACACAAAGTACCCGGAATTTTCCTAATACGAATGCTCAGATGCCAGATCTTCACTCGTAAGCTTACCGGAAAAGAGGGTAAATACCCAGAACTGGTAGGCAAGTACAATGGGCACAAAGACCAGCACAACGCCGAGCATAATTCTGAGAGTTAACACAGAGGATGCGGCTTTCGCCATGGTGATGCTGGCTTCCGGGTTAAGGCTTGAGGGCAGGAGTGCCGGAAACATTCCCAGTACGCCGAAGAAGGTAACGAAAAAAATGAAAAAAGCGCTACAGAGAAAGGCCGTCCAGAGTTTTTCGCTGGCAAGGGCAAAGCGAATGCCAAAAAGAAGCAGTACGGCAAAGATGGGAATGAGCATAAGCGGAGGCGTATTCAGATAGTTTTTATACAGGTCGGTGTAAACGCCTGTAGCCAAAAGGAAGGCGACAGCTACTCCGGTCAGAATAGGCCACAGACCTTTGCAGGTAGCAAGCGCCCGTTGGTGCAGGTCGCCTGTGGAGCGCAAAGCCAGCCACACCGCACCATGTACGGCAAAGATAAGAACAAAAAAGACACCCCCAAGCAACCCGTAGACATTCAGCAGGGCAAAGAGATTGCCGTGGTAAAAGCCCTGGGCATCAATGGGAATTCCCTGAAAAAGATTGGCGAAGGCCACACCAAGAAGGAGGGCGGGAACGAAATTGCCAATAAACAAAAAGAGATCCCAAATGCTGCGCCAGCCCGGATTATCTATTTTGTTTCGAAATTCAAAAGCGACTGCCCGGAAAATAAGGGCAAAAAGCAAAATCAGCAAAGGTGCGTACAACGCGCTGAACATAACAGCATAGGCCAGGGGGAAGGCGGCAAAGGTCACGCCGCCGGCTGTGATAAGCCACACTTCATTGCCGTCCCAAAAAGGGCCGGCAGCATTATAAATGGTGCGACGATCTTCTTCATTTTTGGCAATGAAGGGCAAAAGAGTGCCCATGCCAAAATCAAATCCATCAAGAATAAAATACACAGCCCATAACAGGCCCCAAAGGACAAACCAGATGGTCTGTAGGGTTTCATGACTAAAATCAAGCATATGTATACCCTCTTGGCAGGTAGTTTTGCCGTGGTACAGGATTGAAACGTGTCGGCCACCATGGAAAAAACCGACCCCGCCCCAAGCAATCATTCAACAACAAGCAGCCGCAAGGCGGTTGCCAAGCCTTTCCCAACGAGATCGCTCCCGGTTCTGTTACTATTCGCTTTCTTGCTCTCTGCCAGGGGGAAAATGCTTTTCATAAAGAGCACACCTTTTGACAGATGTGGAGCAAAACAAAAAGTATTTTGACGTGGGCAGAAAAAAAGCCGAGCCGTAACAGTTTCTACGCTGCCGGGCCCTTGATGGCATACTTGCGGAGCAGGTAAATATCAATAACACCCAAAATAGAGTAGACAATGATAAAAGCAAAGAGCGAAACCCCAATGGAAGAGCCAGGCACAGGAGAAACAGCCTGATTCGTAGCCATGAGCTTATACACTATCCAGGGTTGACGCCCAATTTCCGCCACGGCCCAACCAGCCATAATGCCAAGATAGGGGAGCGGAATTATCCAGGTAAGGATGCGGGCAAAACGTGGGCGCTCACCAATGCTATTGCGCCACATGAAAGCACAGATGGCAAGAATGGGCAACAAAGTGCCAAGCCCCACCATAAAGCGGAATGATAAAAACGTAGGCAATACAGGAGGATACGCTGTTGCTGCGGTCAGAGGCTTAATTACCTCACCAGTCTTGTCGTCGGAATTGTCGGGAATGGTAGCTGCCGTCACCTCAGCATCCGACTTATATCCGCGAGCTGCTTTAAAATCATTAAAGTCTTGCGGCACAAGCTGGTTAAGGCCTTTCACTTCTGCGTTAAAATCTCCATAAGCCAGAAAACTTAACATGCCGGGAAGGGGAATGGCCTGAATGGCATTCCTCTTATTGGCTTCATCCGGCACTACAAGAAGATACATGGGAGCGGGCTTGGAAGTTTCCCAGTGCGATTCCATGGCCGCAAGCTTGGTAGGCTGATCTCGCGCTACAATAGTACCGTGATGGTGTCCTTGCAGAGCAAGGGCCAGCGTCATAATAAGGGTAAAAACAGAAGCCATCTTGAAGGAAGTGGTAAAAAAATCCACTTCGTTTTTGCGAACAAGGTGCCATGCGGCAACGCCCATGACAAAAAATCCACCCACCAGCCAGGAAGCAAAAATGGTATGGAAATACTGGCTCCAAGCGAATCCATTGCCCAGCACAGCAAAGAAATCAGCAAGAACAGCCTTGCCGTTTACCAGTTCAAAGCCAACCGGGTGCTGCATCCAGCCGTTGGCAAGAATAATCCACACTGCGGAGAGGTTTCCAGCAAAGGCAACCATCCAGATGGAAAAAAGGTGTACTTTTTTCGATACCTTGTCCCAGCCAAAATGCCAGACAGCAATAAAAGTGGACTCAAGGAAAAATGCCAGTGTCGCTTCAATGGCAAGGAGAGAGCCAAAGATATCCCCGACAAATTCGGAATAGCGCGACCAGTTGGTGCCAAACTGGAACTCAAGCGTAATACCGGTAACTACCCCAAGGGTAAAGTTAATAAGAAAAAGCTTGCCCCAAAATTTTGTCATTCGTTTGTACTTTTCGTCGCCGGTACGGACATAAATAGTCTCCATGATGGCAAGCAGCACAGAGAGTCCGAGGGTGAGCGGCACAAAGATGAAGTGGAAAAATACGGCTACCGCAAATTGCAGTCGCGACAGCATCACAACATCCATATTGAACCTCGTTATCCCGGGAAAGGGTTCCCGTTTATAGATGAAATGCCACCAAAGGCGTAATCAGAAGTGATTCCTAACAGTACCAAGTTTTCTTTTGACATGCAACGGTTTTCATAGTTTTGTCTTGCCTCAGAGGGCGCTTATCCTGAGAGCCTGAGGGGTTTGCCCATGGAAACTGCTAAAACTACAACAGCATGTATGCACGTCAAATACAAATTAAAGGATGGCAAAACATGACCCATGTACTCAAAGTGGCAGGACTGGTGGTTGTTTTCTGTATGTGCCTCGGTCAGGCAAAAGCGAAGGCTGCCGATATAACTGTGTTTGCTGCGGCTTCAACCACAAACGCGCTCACGGAAATTGCAAAACTTTATGAAGCTGACGGAAAAGGCAAGGTTACTCTTTCTTTTGCTTCTTCCTCTACTTTGGCTAAGCAGATAGAAAACGGCGCGCCGGCGGATGTTTTTATCTCTGCCAATGCAGAATGGATGAATTATGTTGACGAAAAAAAATTGGTGGAACCCGGAACCCGGATGGATCTTTTAGGAAATCGCATTGTCCTGATCGTTCCTGCTACAAGTACTGTAAAGCAGATAACTGTATCGCCGCAGCTTGACGTAAAGGCATTGCTGGGCAAAGATGGAATGCTGTCGGTGGGTGATCCGGCGCATGTTCCTGTGGGGCAATATGCGAAGGCGGCACTGGAAAAGCTGAATTTATGGTCGCAGGTGGAAGGGAAAGTAGCTCCTGCAAAAGACGTAAGAGCGGGTCTGGCTCTTGTGGAACGTGCGGAATCGCCCCTGGGCATAGTGTATGCCAGTGATGCCGCCATCTCGGACAAGGTGCGGATTATCGGTACCTTTCCCGCAGACTCTCACCCCAATGTGGATTACCCTGTAGCAGCCCTCAAAACAGAAAATAGCAATGCATCACGCGAGTTTATCGCATTTCTGAGTACAAAGCAGGCCAAGGCTATTTGGGAAAAGTACGGATTTGAGGGGAAATAATGATTTCTCCCCTTACTCCTGTGGAAACAGACGCGCTCTTACTCAGTCTGAAGGTTGCTTTTTGGGCAGTACTCTGTAGCCTCCCTGTAGGTGGACTGCTGGCCTGGATTCTTTCCCGGCTGCACTTTTCAGGCAAAAGCCTGCTGGAAGGGCTGTTGCATTTGCCCCTGGTTTTACCACCGGTGGTCATAGGCTATCTTCTGCTGGTTGGGTTAGGGCGCAATGGATTCATAGGAAAAATGCTGTATGAATATCTTGGAGTAAGCATTGCATTTACCTGGAAAGGGGCTGTGGTGGCTTCGGCCATTATGGCCTTTCCTCTTCTTGTCAGCGCAGCGCGGCTTTCTTTTGATGCTGTGGATAAAAGGCTGGAAATGGCAGCGAGAACGCTTGGGGCAGGCCCGTGGCGTGTTTTCTTGACGATAACGCTTCCACTCTCCGCACCTGGCATCATTGCCGGATCGGTCTTGGCCTTTGCCAGAAGCCTGGGGGAATTTGGCGCAACCATCACCTTTGTTTCCAATATCCCAGGGCAGACACAAACCCTTCCCCTTGCTCTCTACACCATGACGCAGATGGCTCAAGGCGAGGCGGCAGCCATGCGGCTCTGCGTTATCGCAGTCATTACTTCGCTCGCGGCCCTTATGGGGGCCAAGCAAATGGAGCGTTACTTTGCTCGGCGCTGGAGGGGATAAGTATGCATGTTCAACTACAGCACAGGCAGGGAGATTGCCTCATTTCTGTGAATTTTCAAAGCGACACAGGCGGCATTATCGCTCTCTTTGGCCCCTCCGGAGTGGGAAAAACTTCTGTTATCAATATGATAGCGGGACTACAAAAACCGGACAGCGGTAGCATTTTCATACGTGGACGGTGCCTGTTTGATTCTGAAGCAGGCATAAACCTCCCTCCCGAGAAGAGGCACATCGGCTACATTTTTCAAGATGGCCTGTTGTTTCCCCACCTCTCTGTGAAGGCAAATCTGCAGTACGGGCAACGCCGAAATAGCTCTCAAGCGAAGACCTCCCTTTTTACTCAGGTGGTTACCCTGCTTGGCATAGAGCATCTTTTACCAAGACAACCCAAAACCTTATCCGGCGGCGAAAAACAACGGGTAGCTTTTGGCAGGGCCGTTCTCTCAAACCCGGATATCTTGCTTATGGATGAACCCCTCGCCTCTTTAGATGAAGCAAGAAAAAAAGAAATACTTCCCTTTATTAAAGAACTGAATGTGCGCTTTCATATTCCCATTATTTACGTAAGCCACTCTATACATGAAATTCAAGCACTTACATCAACTATTGTCGCTCTCTAACCCACATGTTTTACAAACACTGAATATACAGTGAAAATATTTTCATAAATCTACTTTTTTTGCTTGACACTTTCATGCTGAAACCCTATTGTCTGCCCTCGCTGTTCAAAACAGCAACGCGACGCGGGGTGGAGCAGCTTGGTAGCTCGTCGGGCTCATAACCCGAAGGCCGTAGGTTCAAATCCTGCCCCCGCAACCAGCAAAATCAAGGTGTTACGATGGAAATCGTAACGCCTTTTTTGTTTTTCCTAACCTATTCCTAACCACAAGGGGGAAATGGGTTTTATTCTGGGGACAGTATATATAATTATTGACCTGTTCCCTTTTCTTCAATATCTATACTCGCATGGCACGCTTAGCACGGGTGGTGGTTCCCTTAATTCCACATCACATAACGCAACGCGGAAATCATCGTCAGACTGTTTTTTTTCTAACGATGATTACCGCGTAGAACTTTAAGAGAAAAAACAGGCCAATAATTGAGTATGATGTCCCTGGAATGCCGGGGAACATTCATCACCAATGGGCCGCTGGCCCTACCGATAAGCATCTCGTCCATCGGACGATTCTTGCGGACAATCCAGGAATGGAAAGGTTTGCCAGCATGACAAAATGAAGCCCCACCGGTTTTCCCGGCGGGGCTGAGGCTTTGGCGTGATGGTTGCGCCGATCCGGCGCACCTTGGAATGGATGGATTTAGGCCGCCCGTTGCTGCCTGAAATAAGCGATACCCGTAGGGGTCGGAATAAGATTGTCACCGTCGATGACCAGATACTTCTTTGCCTTCCATTCATCTACAATTATTATATATACCTTTCTTGCGGTATCGTTGCTTTTCGCGACAACGCCTGTAAGGCCTTCTTCGAGGTCATTCAAAAGCTGTCGGTGCAACGGAAAGACTGGAGCATCTTTAAGGTGTGCGGATAAACCCTCTGGTGAAGTATTGCGAGGGAGAGTCGTCGCTTCGACCATTTCTAGCCACTTCTTGACCGTTTTGGCAGCTAACTGTTCAGAGTACAGCTCCAGCCCCTTAGTGGCATTTAGCATCCGAAAAACAGCCATACCATCATCCGTCATATGCATGACGTCAA
Source organism: Desulfovibrio sp. (assembly GCA_031546885.1). Lineage (GTDB taxonomy): Bacteria > Desulfobacterota > Desulfovibrionia > Desulfovibrionales > Desulfovibrionaceae > Frigididesulfovibrio. Next base: position 2,658 of record JAVBJS010000122.1, on the reverse strand, counting down.
AGCTCGGCTCCGTGCCTTGCGGTATAGACGGGTACTTCTGCACCCATCCTTTATGCACCCATTCGTCAATTACAGTATCTTGATGGGAATACTGCTTAGGAAGCAATGTATAGAAAAAATCGTGGAACCCCTTCGCCTCTGGCTCTCGTGTTCTAGCCCATTCCTTGGCAATTTTGATCGACTCGTCTAACAATCCTGGCATGGCGGTGGCTCCTGCTGATAAATATTGCTTTATGATAATGCCGATGTCAGGATTGTCTATATTACCGACAGAAAAAGGCTGAGCCGGTTCATGTTGCACAGATACTATTTTTTCGATATCTATCGACAATTCATAACGCATCTATACCCAATTACACTTCCCGGAGGATGTTATGCCCGTAGCTTTCTCTTCTGTGCTCTACTATCCGACAATTGATATCAGGAATGAACAATGGCTCCGAAATGCCATTTTATTTTGGGATAAAATATACACGATTGTCCCGGCATCGCATGAAAGTCCGTATCGCTCGCAGTTGTCATCCGAACTATGCCAGCAAGAGATGCTTTGCCCTCTGCGCGTATCTCCTGAAATGGAAGAAGTCGAAGATCTTACAGAGATTGTTGAAGACTTCATCACGGATCCAGCTACAACAGATCTGCTCCTTTCCAACGGCAATAGCCCTCACGAACGGATAAGCCCTGACAAGTTATCCCATGAAGTGGGATCTGGGGACAGGGATCTGGGGACAGCATACATGGATCTGGGGACAGCATACATAATTATTGACTTATTCCTTTTTTTTCTGCGTCTATGTCCACATTAGATATGATGTCCCCAGAATAAGAATAAGCGGAAACTTGAATGGCGTCGCAAGGACAAACACTCATGCAATATCCACAAGCAAAGCAGCCAAAGATCGACTGACTTGAAACAACCGCCTTGCCACCTTCAAGGCGCAGGCTCCTGTCAGGACAGCCGGAAACGCATACGCCGCAACCGCAGCAGGCTTCGGGGTTGATGGCTATTTGTCCGTTTTCGTCAGTTAGTGTAGAAGGTATAGGCATGGAATGTTTCCCTAGAAGTTCAGGTAATGCAAAAAGCCGCTTGTTTAGATAGCCGAATATCTCGGTGGTGTTGAGTTTCACCGGCAAGTCGAACGCAAATATGCGCATCCCACCGATGGAAATATAAAGGACGAACCCGTGGCTACCCCAAAATCGATACTCACACACTACACCATCAATCCTCAGGATAGCTTTTTTGTGAATGGAAGCCCGCCTGTGGAGACAGTCGAAGTGGTAGCTTATGACTGCTCATGGCCTGAAATATACGCAAAAGTGGCACTTTCTATTGAAAATGAACTCGGCCCGACCCTACAGAAAATCGATCATATTGGTTCTACTGCCGTACCAGGCCTTGCAGCTAAGCCATGGATTGATATCGACCTGACGGTCGCTGATCCTACTGACGAAGAAAGCTATCTACCAGCACTAGAAAATCTGGGTTTCCAACTTATTGTCCGTGAACCACGTTTTCATGAACATCGCCTTTTTCACCTGGAAAAGCCGAAAGTGAATTTGCATGTTTTTGGACCGGATTGCCCGGAAACAACCCGACACTTGTTATTTCGAGACTGGCTTCGCCAATCAAAAGAGGACTGCCGTCTTTATGCCAACGCAAAGTTAGAGGCAGTTAAAGGGTGCAGCTTAGATATTGCAAAATATCATGAGAATAAACAGAAGGTTGTCCATGAAATTTATAGGAAAATTTTCACACAGTTAGGCTTGATCAAACATTCTGGAGACAGTATATATAATTATTGACCTGTTCCCCTTTCTTCAATATTTATATTCGCATGGCACGCTTAGCACGGGTGGTGGTTCCCTTAATTCCACATCACATAACGCAACGCGGAAACCGTCGTCAGATCGTCTTTTTTTCTGACGATGATTATCGCGTATATATAGAACTTTAAGAGAAAGAACAGGCCAATAATTAAGTATGATGTCCCTGAAATACCCTGGAATACCCATAAAAACTGCTGAGCGCATGAGCAATTTCTTTACGCCTATCTTTTCTGAAAGATATGGCACTTACTTGTGCTTCGGCAGATTAAGATGGCATCAACTCCGGGTTCATCTACATCCTTCGCTATACCAACAGCCTATTGGAAGAAGATTTCCAGCCAAAAAAATATACCGTGAACTGTCATTGCTATGCTGTGATACAAAAATACTTGGTAGGAAAAAAATAATTCTCCGTTCGTGGTTTATATCACCGTTCATGGGGACGCGCCTTGTTTCCCTTGGTTTTTCAAAAAAAGATTCGCCAGTCATAGGCGGGTTCCAACTCGTGGTTTTGCTATTGTTGAGTCCCTGGCTATATCCGCATTCTCGCTTACATGAAGAATGTGAGCAGCATGGATTTAAAGCCGCATATGACAAGTATTTTCCAGCTATACGTTGGGGATCTGGGGACACTATACATAATTATTGGCCGGATCTGGGGACACTATAGGGGATCTGGGGACACTAGGATCTGGGGACACTATACATAATTATTGGCCAGTTCCAAGAGTTATCTACCTATTCAAATAGCAAAACTGTACCAGCATGTCTACCAGCACCATGTTCGGATTTAGCTGGATAACGCAAGACGGAAACCGGAAGTAATGA
>JAVBJS010000137.1:0-15854 GCA_031546885.1 Desulfovibrio sp. | reverse complement strand
TTGGGTAAAGCCAAAGTGAGAACGTGAGAAAAGGAGGTGGCAGGATTACTGGGGGAGGGAACCCCTTGAGGTTCCCTCCCCCAGACCCCCACCCTCCTGATCCGCACCAAGCCCGACAGCGAGTGCCCCCACAGGAAGTGGGGGCCGAGCGTCATGCGATAAAATTAGGGTAGGATCGCACTCCATGCTGGATCTTTATCGTATTGTTCTTCTGCACAAGCTTACTGCTTTGTCCAACTACAGCTCGTTAGGAATCCCTTTCAGCTCCGCCAGAGAAAAAACGGGGCCGTCCACGCATACATACTTACCGCCGATATTGCAGCGCCCACAGATACCGACACCACACTTCATGCGTCGCTCAAGGGTAGTGAGAATCTGCTCAGGCGCAAACTTAAGTTTTTCAAGGGCTTGCAGGGTAAATTTAATCATAATGGGAGGGCCGCAGGTAATGGCAACACAGTTCTCAGGGCTGGGGGCCATTTCCAGGAGCACGTTGGGGATAAGCCCTACTTTGTGCTGCCAGCCTTCAGCCTCGCGGTCAATGGTGAGAACGCAATCGAGGTCTTTTCGGCTTGTCCAGTCGGCTAATTCATAGGAAAAGGCCATATCCTGAGGCGAACGCGCACCATAAAGCAAACGGATTTTACCATAATCTTTACGGTTATCAAGCATATAGAGCAGAAGAGTGCGCAGGGGAGCCATGCCAATGCCCCCTCCTATAAAGACGATGTCCTTACCCTTCAAGGAAGCGTAGGGAAAAGCGTTACCCAGAGGAGCGCGAATCCCTACCACGTCACCCGCACAAAGACCATGAAGGGCAACGGTATTTTCACCCGTTTTCATAACACTGAATTGAAGATATTCCGTGCATGTGGGGGGAGAGTTGATAACAAAGGTCGATTCCCCCACTCCAAAAATGGACAACTGTCCCACCTGCCCCGGCTCAAAGGTAAAGTCCGCCGCAACCTGCTCATCATTAAACTTGAGCCGAAAGGTTTTGATAGTGGGAGTCTCTACAATGACCTCAATAACCGTTGCCAGCAAAGGTACATAAGGATTCACCATATCGGCAGAGTAGGTGGGGCGTGAAGGTACCGCACTATGTTGCTTTTGCCCCATAGCAACCCTGGCGGGCTTGACCGCATCAGTGGCAACGTCCTTATTCATTGAGGGCACAGCGGCTGAAACAATTGATGCAGAGGGCGCTACGGCAGGGGATGCTTGAGGGGAAGTCGCGCCGCCGCCGGAAACACCGGCAGGCTTGCCATACGCTGTGCCCTTTTTCTGCGAGGTATGTGATTTTTTAGCATCAGCCACGGGAGGCCTCCTTCTCAATGCAGGCAGACATGGAATTTTGTACAATGCGGCGAATATCAATGGAAGAAGGACAGCTCTTGATACAGCGTCCACAGCCACTGCACGAGAAACGCCCTTGGTGCAACTGAGGATAGTAGGCGTATTTATGCCCAATCCGGTTACGCAGGCGCATGGCTCTGTTTGCCCGAGGGTTATGGCCGCTTGCTTCAAGCGTGAACATCGACGACATGCAGGTATCCCATGAGCGCAATCTCACCCCGGAAATACCGTTGCTTTCATCGGTAATGTTAAAACAGTAACAGGTTGGGCAAAGATACGTGCAGACGCCGCAGGAAATGCAACTGGCGCTTTCTTTTTTCCAGAAAGCAGTATTATCAAATAACGCCGCCAGAGAGGCCGGAACCGTGGTAATATCAGGGACAGCGCCCATGCTCACCTCCACTTTTGCGTGGGAAACGAGGGCGGCTTCACTCTGTACCTCTGTTGCAGGAGTAAGCTTGGAAGAAGTGAGAAGGACTTCGCCTTTCTCGGTGAGCGCTTCAAAAAGAAAACCGTCGGCAACATCAGTACAGAGAATGTCTGCCCCTTCCTTGCTGGCGGGGCCGCCGCCTACCCAATGGCAAAAGCAGGTGCTGAGCGCGGTGCGGCACGCACGAACGATCAAGGTTGTGTGGTCGCGCCGCTTTAGATAGTAGGTATCTTTAGTCCGGCCTTGAGTTCCACACCCATCGTATACGGGGTCAAAGGCAAAAAAGCCACGAGCATCACAGGACAACAGGCCAAAGACAACGGCGGGGGAGGGCTCTTCTGCTTCTTGCAGGGCAAGATTTTTACCCCCCACAACCTGAGGATCACCCTGGTAACTGAAGCGAAAAAGCTCTTCCGCACGGGGAAAGATGGAGTGCTTGGCAGATTCCGTGGGGCGCTGCGCAAGCTCAAGGGTGTCCCCTGCTGTAAAGGGCCGATAGACCACGGCTTTACCTTCACGTTTTGGAACGTACACCGTAGCCGCTGCGGAAAGCTCTGCCAACCAGGTAGGAAGTTCCGCCAAAGAGATATATTTTTGCATTGCCATTACCAATCCCTCTCTTTGATGCGGGGTTCATCAACGCTAAATGTCATGAGCGGGGGCGTTCCTTCCATATCGACACCAGCGCGATAGGCAAATGTCTCTTCCACCTTACGCGAGAGGGAGCGCTTGAACAAAAGTATCGGAATATCCATAGGGCAGGCGCGTTGACATTCCGCGCAGCCAGTACAGCGGCCGGCAAGGTGGGATGCGTGAATAATTTGGAAAAAAAGCTTGTCCTGTACGCTGTCCGCCTGGGTAACCCATTTGGGATTACGGCTGGAGGCAATGCACTGATCCCGACAGAAACACAGGGGACAGGCGCTACGACAGGCATAGCAGCGAATGCAGCGCGACATCTCTTTCTCCCAAAACTTTTGGCGCTCTTCCAAAGGCAAAGCCTCAAAGGCCACCAATTCGGCATACTCATCCTTTGTGACAACGGGCTCGCGCTTTTCTCCCACAAAGGTATCTGCAAGAACAGCATTGGGGTACTGGCAGCGACTACATTTATCTGCCGTCACAGCAGATTTTTCAAGGGTAATACTCTGCTCGCCAAAGGTGAGCACTATATTTTCTCCTTCTTCTTTCACCTCTGTGACCTCACCCAATTCAGCCTTGCCCTGTAGGGCTTCTGCTACCTTGGCATGATCTATGACGCCCGTGCAGCCATATCCGATAAGGTGCACCTCATCCCGCTTGATGAGGCCCTCCATTAAAAGCTGGACAACAGAGCGGCTGTCGCAGCCTTTTACCACAAGAGCAATCTTGCTTCCCTTGTACCCCCGCAGAAACAAAGCTGCATTGTTCACGGCAAAGAAACCACCGCGAAACTCTGCAACATCCTGTTCCGTGCGCATAAAGAGTGGAGTGCTGTGCAGGGCATCAGCCCCGCGCCCCCAGCCGATAACACAGGAAACATCCGGTAAAACAGCCGTAATGGCCGCTTGAAGTTCTTTAGTATGAGGCATTGTTTCTCCTTCTTGTTGCCGCCGGGGAAATCTTTTTCATGCCTACCTTCAGGGTGAGCACATCAAAACAGGTAGCACACTATTCTTTATGCGGATCAGGAGGGTGGGGGTTTGGGGGCGGGAAACTCATGGGGGTCACCCCCTTGGGGTTCCCGCCCCCACGAGCTTCTCCAACTCCCCGCTCCCGCTCCCGTCCCTTACACTCCCAACCCTGCAAGTTCAGGGGCCGAGGGCAAGAAGTGGGCCGGGCCAAGGGCGTGTATCTGTTTTGTGAAGGTTTCCACAACGTGTTGCCACCGTTGCCCTTCGGATGCGGAGACCCAGGTATATTCAAAACGCTGCGGTTCAATGCCAAGGGTTGGCAAAAGGCTTTTAAGCACTTCAAGTCGACGGCGTGCATAAAAGTTTCCTTCTGCATAGTGGCAATCACGCGGGTGACAGCCAGAAACAAGCACCCCGTCGGCCCCGGAGGTCAGGGCTTTCATGATAAAAAGGGGATTGATGCGGCCTGAGCAGGGAACCCGAATAATACGCAAATCTGTAGGCTGCGCAAAACGCCCCACACCAGCGGTATCTGCCCCGCCATACGAACACCAGTTGCAGAGAAATCCAACAATCCGCAGTTCTTTATCCTTTAAAACCGACATAACGCCTCCAGCTCAGCAAGAATCTGGTTGTCTGTGAAGTGCGAGAGCTGAATGGCCCCCTGCGGGCAGGTGGCGTTACATAAACCACACCCCTGGCATACGGTTTCCACCACTTCAGCCTTGATCTGACCGCGCATATCCACTTCCTTGATGGCCTTGAAAGGACATACAAGAATGCACTTGCCACAGCCAATGCACCGCTTGACATCCACTAGAGCAATCTGCGGATCAGAATCAAGCATATCACGAGAAAGCAAGCCCAGCGCTTTCGCTGCGGCAGCGCTTCCTTGAGCAACAGAGGAGGGGATGTCTTTAAGCCCCTGGCAGGCACCAGCAAGAAAAACACCCGCCGTGTTGGTTTCAACAGGCTTGAGCTTCGGGTGCCCTTCCATAAAAAAACCATATTTATCATAGGAAATGCGCAATTTTTCCGCGAGATGCGGCGCGCCTTTGGCAGCTTCACCACCAACAGCCAAAACCACAAGATCCGCCTCTACTTCAACCTGCGTGCCCATAAGGGTGTCTGCTCCGCGCACCATGAGTTTGTTCTCTTTGGGCCAGATCATAGAGACACGGCCGCGAATGTATTGCGCACCGTACTGCTCTTGCACACGACGGGTAAACTCATCGTACCCCTTGCCGGGCGAGCGAATATCCATATAAAAAACATAACTCTGGGAATCCGGGATGTGATCCTTGGTCAATATGGCCTGCTTTGCTGTGTACATGCAGCAAAAACCAGAGCAATACGGCCTGTCTACAGAAGGATCCCGCGACCCGACACATTGAATAAAAACGACATTCTTTGGCTCTTTTCCATCGGAAGGACGTTTGACATGCCCGCCCGTGGGCCCGGAGGCTGAAAGCAAACGCTCATATTGCAGCGAAGTAATAACATCGGGATAACGCCCGCCGCCATACTGCTGGTAGACTGTCCAGTCAAAAAGGTCATACCCTGTGGCAGCGACAATGCCCCCCACCTTGACGGAAATAATTTCGTCCTGCTGATCATAATTGATGGCATCACACGGGCAGACTTTGGCACACACGCCACATTTGCCACGAGTGAATTGGCGGCAGTAGGCCTTGTCGATGCCTGCTTTTTTGGGAATGGCCTGGGGAAAGGGAATGGTTATGGCTGTGGTTGGCCCCACGCCCTCGTTAAAATGGTCAAAAGCTTTTTTGCTGGGGCACTTTTCTGTACACAAACCGCAGCCGGTACATTTGCTCCAGTCCACACAGGTGGCCTTCTTGCGAATGCTCACATCAAAATTGCCAACATATCCCTGAACACTTTCCACCTCAGAGGCGGCATACAGGGTAATCTTGGGGTGCTGGAGCACATCCACCATGCGCGGGCCAAGAATACAACTTGAGCAGTCCACAGTGGGGAAAGTTTTGTCCAGCTTCGCCATTTTTCCGCCGATAGTGGCCTGTTTTTCCACCAGCACAACATCAAGCCCCGCATCAGCAGCGTCCAGAGCCGCCTGAATACCGGCAACGCCACCCCCAATGACCAGAAGCCGTTTGGTTACCGGAAAGGACTTGGGACGCAATTCCGTATTCAAGCGCAACTTGGCAACAGCCATTCGAACAAGCTCGGCGGCTTTATTGGTATTTGCCGCCATATCCTTACCAATCCAGGAGACATGCTCACGAATATTGGCCATTTCAAACATATAGCGGTTTACACCGGCGCGTTCCACTGCCCGGCGAAAGGTGGGCTCGTGCATGCGGGGTGTACAGGAGGCAACAACAACGCCGGTCAGATTATTTTCCTTAATGGAGTCTATGAGGCCCTGTTGCCCCCGTTCGGAGCAGGCGTACATGGTATCTGTTGAAAAAACCACGTCGGGAAAGGCCAAGGCCTGTTTTGCCACAGACGGACAGTCCACAGTCCCTGCAATGTTACTGCCGCAATGGCAAATAAAAACACCTATTCTCATGCCTCACCTCCCTTGGGGGTTTCTTCCTTGGCAGCCTTGGCGGCTTCTTTGGCAGCGGTTGCGGCCCGAGCTTCGCGCTCCTGTGCGGCAAGTTTCGCAATACGCCTGTCCATGACTGTCAAAGCAGGCTGCATGGCAACGGCAAGCTTGTCAAAACCAATGGCTGTCGCATCAAGCCCAAAGGCATACCCCATAAGCTGAGTAAAATACGGAACAGGTAAATCATGATGTGTACCGTTAGCCGAATTAATCTGCCCCTGGCGCAAGTCCAGATTCATCTGACACAAAGGACAGGCCACCACCACAGCGTCTGCCCCAAGCGAAGCGGCAAGATCAAGCAACTTACCGGAAAGACGCATGACGACATCCTTACGAGGAATACCGAAAGATGCGCCACAACATTCCACCTTGAGAGGGAAGGGCAACACCTCTGCCCCAAGGGCGGTGAGCAGGTTATCCAGAGATACGGGATTTTCCGCATCATCAAAGTCCATACTTGCGGCAGGGCGGGTCATAAGGCAACCGTAATAGGGAACAACTTTTAGCCCTGTAAGGGGGCGGCGTACCTTTTCCCTGACTGCGTCAAGGCCAACATCTTCTACAATCACTTGCAAAACCGACTTTGCAGTGTGAGCTCCCCGAAGGGGCCGTTGCGTCAGGGCTTCCACCCGTGCCTGAAAAAGGGGATCTTCCAGGTGGTGCAGGCCGTTTTTGAGATTTTTAAGACAGCTTGGGCACGGGGTAATAACATCATCAATCCCGGCAGTTTCTGCCTGGGCGAAGTTTCGCGCGACCAAGGCAGTGGAGAGGACATGATCAACGGTATGCGCGGGCGTTGATCCGCAGCACGTCCAGTCCGGGATTTCCTTGAGGGTAAGACCGAGAGCCGCACAAACGGCCCGAGTGGAGGATTCATACTCCATAGAGGTGCCCAAGCCGGAACAGCCGGGATAATATCCGACAGTAAGCTGTGTCATGACCGTACCCCCGCTGCGCCCGATGAGGCAGAGTGTCCAGACGCGCCAGCCAGGCCGGATGCGCCGGAAGCATCTTTTGCCGCACACGCCGCAAGGTTGGCCTTCACCACATCCTCGTTGGCAGCGCCTTCCTTAAAGCGGCGAAGAATATCCGCAACTTCCTGCTTGCCCACGGCGGTATGGGGCTTAATGGACATTTTCCCCTTGGGCAGCACCTTGGGGGCTAGGTCTATATCTGTAAAGATGCGGCCCGTGCGGAACATATAGAGAGCCATCAGGCCGATTTCATGCACCTTGCCGTTCATGCCGACAGAAGTAAGAAAGGAATCCCAAAAGGTTTTTACCGCATACACGCTGCCCTTGCCTTGACGGCGCGCCATATGTCGGCAAACGTCCATCACCTTTGCCACATCAATACTATTGGGGCAGCGCTGAGTGCATGTCTCGCATGAAGCGCACATCCACAGCGATTTTGCGGAGAGCACAATATCTTTTTGCCCAGCCTGAACAAGACGCATAATACGGCTGACGGAATAGTCGTATGTGAACGACATAGGACAGCCGGCAGTACAGTTGCCGCATTGATAGCAGCGCGAGACACTTTGCCCGCTTTCTGCTTCCACCTGCCGAATAAATGCTTTGTCCGGCCTGTTAAGAGAAATTGTTTCCATAATTTCAACCTTATGTGCGCTTGTCAAAGGGCTTTCCCTTCAGGAAGGGCGTTGCACAATGCATTTTTTCACGGAAACGCTGAATGATTCCACTTCTGATTTTTTGGGGAAGCCCCGCTTATTTCAAGGACATCAGCGCTTCCTTCCATATGCGAAAAGAACATTTCCCTGCTCACGGCATTCGAGCTCATCCACACCTTATCCTCATATAGCAGAAAACTAAAACGCTTGTATGATGATTTTATGACAGATATACAAACAGACACGCACAAATTAGCGTAGGCTTTAACATTGGCAAGCGTAACAGCACGTAATTATTAAAAAAAATATTTTCAGTCGTTGCTAATAATTGTGAAAAAATATCCCGCTATTCTTCCGCATATTGAAAGAGCCGATCGGCATCAATAATTTCAAGAGACCGGCGGGTATAATTTCCAATAATGCCTTCTTTTTTCAAGCGGGTGAGAGCCTTATGTAATGAACCGCGGTGAATGCCGAGCAAAGAGGCACATTCCTGCTGCGACAATTGGGGTACAACCTTGCCGTTTTGTTGGCTGTGCAGGAACATACGGCACAAGAGCCGACAAACATTACCAAAGGAATCGTACAGGCCGGCATTGCAGATTTGGTTAAAGAAAATGTTATTTTTCTCACTCACCGCTTCTACCCAGTTCAGCATAATATCAGGATATTGCGCAATGAATTGATGCGAACGCACAAAGCTCGTTTTAAAGAAGACGGCTGAAACAGGCTCCATGCAAGTAAAAACACAACTTGCAATGGTACTCATGGTAGGAATTTCATTAAAAAGAGTTCCCCGACCAACATAAAACAAGACTTTTTCCTGCCCGTTCGGAGTAATATACGAAAGCCTGATCCGCCCCTTCCGCACATAGTAAAACCCTTGTCCAGGGTTTGTTCCCACAACAGAAAAGATCTGCTTGCTAACAAAGGAAACTGGAATGCCCAGATGAAGAATTCGCTCCCACGGCAAATTTAAATCCATCAAAACCACAGGACTATAGCGAGAAAGAAAAGGCGAATTCCCTTTGGTGAGCATTTGTTCGGTCATATCATGTTACCTCGGACTAAAGCAAATAACAGATGAAACAGTCCAGGAAGGAGAATCGCCTCAGCGGCACACACTGGCGGAAAGCCCCCCTTGAGACCATTGCACAGTTAATTTCTATATATAACTATCCTCTTGAAAATGGTGTAATATGCTTCCGTTATTTATCATTCGTAGGGTCAGAGTTTGCCGCTGCCGCCCGCTGCATCTTGGCAAGGGAAACAGCACAGCGCTCAAGCATACCATCGGAAAGCGGCCCGCCAGAGCAAATAATGTGCCCATCCACCACAAGGGCCGGGGTCTTGTTGGTCAGGCCCCACCGCGCTATCTCAAGCATGCAGCCCACCGACCAGATATCGGCCTCAAGCTTTTCACGCTGCGCGTAACGCATCAACGCATCCGCGCTGTCGCTTCCCCGCTTACCATCAAGATCCAAAATCCGTATGCTGATTAGTTCCTTTGCCACAAGCCATCACTCCTAGAGCAGATTACCCTTGAAAAGGTATTGAGGTCACCTGAAATCAGTTGAGGGCATTGTGCAATGGCCTCAAACAGCATTTTCACCTTCAAGACGAGATAATTGCGCCCAAATCTTACAAAGAATTGAAAAGCAATAGCGAAAGGCGCGAGCAAAAATTCATTCTTCAAGTCAAAAGTAAGCCCAAAGCATCCGTACAAAAGTGAAAATTTAACAATGCCGCATAAAAAGTATAGGTGCAAATTTTACATTTGACAAGTAGATAGTAAGACTCCCGCCTTTTGTCTTGCACGACAAAAAACGGGAGTTGTACTATTCTTACAGGCAGGACAATGCAGTCCTGCCTGCCCAATCAGCTTTCTCAAAAAAACCAAGGTTCCTACGACGTGCGCAGCTCACCAATGTAAAGCTTAAGCTGCTGCAAAAGCTTTTCACCCATTTCCGGGTTTTTCGAGAGAATGTTATTCAACTGGAAGGGATCCTTCTTACGATCGTACAGCTCGTCTTTTTCCGGCACTTCCACCTTGGCACCTGCTGTGCAAGTCCACATCTCATCCTTCATGACATCTTCAGTAAGAGCCACATACTGGGTTTGATTCAGCTTGTCTGCATCGTTGCTCAGCCAGTGAATGAAAGAGTAATCTTCTGTGGTAATGGCCCAAGACATGCCAAAGTATCCACTAATGGCGAAATCACGGATTTTATCAACTTCACCACGAATAAGGGGCAAAAGGCTCATGCCGTGCATGTCTTCTGAACTGTACACGGGGAAGCCGTAGCCACCATCCACCATTTTGTCTTTACCAAACATGTCAAGCGCATCAAGAATGGTGGCAGGTACGTCCACATTCTGCACAAAGCCCTTAATACGCTTGCCACCCTGAATGCCGGGAACGTGCATGATAAGGGGAACGTGTACCAGCTCTTCATAAGGCCAGGGGCGGCACTTACGCATAAGCCCGTGCCCGTGCTCGCCTTTACCCATGGGCTGACCGTGGTCGGAAGTGACAATGATCATGGTTTCGTCCCACAGCCCTTGCTGTTTCAAAGAATCCATCAACATGCCCACGCGCTTGTCTACCAGCTCAATGGTTTCCATATACAGAGCGCGCACATGTTCGCACTCGGCGTCAGAAATACGGCCTTCTACCGGAGTCCACAGTGCGAGCAGCATAGGGTTGCCCTTGTAGTCCGGATTGTAGGGGGAGGGCTTGCCTTCAAACATGGAAGGAGCATCCCAAGGCTCATGCGGATCAAAGGAGTCTATCCACAAGAAGAAGGGCTTATCCTTATGACGAACATTGCGCAGCCAGCTATCGCACTCTTTCATGAGCACGCTAATGTAGTTGTCGTCTTCGCTACGCCAGTCCTGACGCAAGCGCAGGAAGCAGTCAATTTCGTCATGCAGAGCTTTACTGGCGTCATCAATGAACTCGCCGTCTTTACCATTTTTGTAAAGCTGGGCTGGGGAAGTGAAGTTTTCAGCCTTCAAGCCAGGATCAGCCGCTACTTCCTTGAAAGGGGTGTGGTCAAGTTCATGACCACGGCAGAACTTCACGTAGTCATAGCCGCGTGAATACCCGAACTTGGGCAAGCGAATTGGTGGGGTGTCGTAAATAAGGGCAGTTTGAATAAGGCGGCCCCACATGATGTCGGCAAGGGTTGTATCTGTGTGCTTCAAAGGCTGCCAGCCGCCGTAGGGCAGGGTGAAACGGCCAGTTGAAAGAGCACGACGCACAGGCACTGTAGGCAGGCCTTCACTATACGCATTCTCAAAAACGAAGCCATTGCGGGCCAAACGATCAAGATTCGGTGTTTTAACAACCTTGTTGCCATAGCAGCCAAGGTAATTGTATTGAAGAGTGTCAAGCATGAGGAAGATTACGTTTTTAATCTTCTTGGTACAACACTGAGACATACGTGCTCCTTTTTCATATCTATTGTTTTTAAGCCGTGCCACCCTCAAAATAAAGGCTTCGCACAAACTATTCCTGCGATTTCATTACATCTTTCTCGGAGAAACCAGAGAAAAGAAAGAACTCTTTCCGGTAGCCCTTTTTTTCACATAATCCGGCAATACAGAGAAAAAGTTGTCTCATAAGTGACATTTTCCTCTTTTTTATTTTTTAAATACAGCGTGAAATATTTTTACCCCTCGTTTTTTACCAGATGTTATTTTTTATTTCGAGAAAGCACCAAGAATAACTATCCCTCCTAAAAGTCTCCACTCCCCCTGCTAAGGCACATAACCTCTCGTGTAAATATTATAACATGCCGATGATAAAGCTTAAAATAAAAAAAACCTACCTGAAGAAAAATCTCGCGAAAAGGAGAAAAGGCACTCTGGTGCCGATGTTTTTCTCCTCCAAAATGTAATAGATTCACACAAGCATTTCTCCTTCAACAGTTATGTCGTAAAAAACATAGTTGATAAGCTGAAAATTTGTGTTATATATTAAGAAAAAATGTGAGCAGCAATCTCTGCTCACACCCTTAACGCTATAGTGCCATTCTTGCGCTATGCTCTTTCCAAGGAGTCCTTATGGCGGTATCACGACGATCTTTTCTCAAACTCTCTGCCGGTGCCACAATTGCTTCCGCATTTGGCGGCATGGGGGTGAGCCTTGCTCCAGTTGAGGCCAGAGCAGAAATATTAAAATTTGCAAAAACCAAAGTCACTACCTCAGTTTGCTGTTACTGCGCCGTAGGCTGTGGCCTGCTTGTACACACAGCAGACGGGGGAAAAGGCCGTGCCATAAATGTGGAAGGCGACCCTGACCATCCTGTCAACGAAGGCGCGCTGTGCGCCAAGGGTTCCGCCATTCGCCAGATGGGCGAAAATAAGGCCCGCCCGCAAAAGCCCATGTATCGCGCTCCCAACAGCGATAAGTGGAAAGAAGTTGAATGGAGCTGGGCACTCAGCGAAATCGCCAAACGGGTCAAAACAACCCGCGATGCCACCTTTACTGAAAAAAATGAAAAAGGAGAGACGGTTAACCGCACTGAAGGCATTGTTTCAGTCGGTTCCGCCGCCATTGATAACGAGGAATGCTGGACCTACCAGGCATTCTTGCGTTCTCTTGGCCTGGTGCTGATAGAGCACCAGGCGCGAATCTGACACAGCCCCACTGTACCGGCTCTGGCAGAGTCGTTCGGACGCGGCGCGATGACCAACCACTGGGGCGATCTTGCCAACAGTGACTGCATACTCATAATGGGCTCCAACCCTGCAGAAAACCACCCCATATCTTTTAAATGGGTGCTGCGGGCAAAAGACAAGGGCGCAACGCTTATTCACGTTGACCCCCGCTTCACAAGAACATCCTCAAAATGCGATGTCTATGCACCACTGCGCGTAGGCACAGATATTGCCTTCCTTGGCGGCATGATCAATCATATTCTTTCCAACAAGCTGTATTTTGAAGAATATGTTATGCAGTATACCAACGCAAGCTTGGTTGTTGGTGAGAAGTTCTCCTTTAAAGATGGTATTTTTTCAGGATACGACAAGCAAAAGCAGTTGTACAACAAAGCCGACTGGGCCTTTACCATGGATGACAAAGGGGTTCCCCTGCGTGATCCCTCCCTGCAAAATCCCCGGTGCGTGCTGAACCTGCTGCGTGAGCATTTCTCACGCTATACCTACGCACAGGTTTCTGCCGTCTGCGGCACGCCGGAAGAAGATTTGAAAAAAATCTACGACCTCTACGCGCAAACAGGCAAGGCCAACAAAGCCGGCACTGTCATGTATGCCATGGGTTGGACACAAAAAACCGTGGGCGTGCAAAATATCCGCGCCATGGCAATTATCCAGTTACTGCTCGGCAACATTGGTATTGCTGGCGGCGGCGTAAATGCTCTTCGCGGTGAAGCCAACGTACAAGGCTCTACAGATCAGGGACTGCTTGCAACCAACTGGCCCTCGTATTTGGAGATGCCCATATCGACTTGGCCTACCTTTGCCGATTACGTCAAGGCAACCACCCCCAAAAGCAATGACCCTAAAAGCGTCAACTGGTGGGGAAACAAGCCAAAATATGCGGCAAGTCTGCTAAAATCCCTGTATCCCGCAGAAGAACTGGAAGCAGCATATGCGATGATGCCAAAGCTGGACGCCCACAAGCCGGGTACTCACTACTTCTGGCTCTCCATCTTTGACAGAATGCGCAAAGGTGCCTACAAAGGCCTTTTTGCCTGGGGCATGAACCCCGCCTGTTCCGGTGCCAACGCGCAAAAAAACCGCGAAGGTATGGGAACACTGGACTGGCTTGTCAACGTAAACCTGTACGAAAACGAAACCAGCTCCTTCTGGAAGGGGCCCGGCATGGATCCCAAAAAGATCAAAACCGAGGTCTTCTTCCTGCCATGCGCCGCTTCCATTGAAAAAGCAGGTTCCGTTGTCAATTCCGGCCGCTGGGCTCAGTGGCGCTATACCGGCCCGCATCCGCAGGGGCAAAAGCCGGACGGCGACATCATGCTTGAACTGGCAAAAGAGATTCGTACTCTCTACGCTAAAGACAAAAAAGCTGTCTTCCCCGACCCTATCCTCAAATTGAATATTGAAGATTGGGAATCACACAACGAATACGATGCAGAAAAAGTAGCCAGACTCATGAATGGTTACTTCCTGAAAGATACGGAAGTGGCTGGCAAGCAATATAAAAAGGGTGACATGGTTCCCGGTTTTGCATCCCTCATGGCAGACGGTTCTACCACCAGCGGTTGCTGGGTCATGTGCGGTTCCTATCCGGAAATCGGCAAAAACCTGCTACAGCGACGCGACAAAACCCAAACCCCGGAGCAGGCCAATATTGGTTTGTACCCCAACTGGACATGGGCATGGCCCATGAACCGGCGCATTCTGTATAACCGCGCCGGTGTGGATACTGCGGGCAAGCCCTGGAATCCAGCAAAAGCGGTTATCGAGTGGAAAGACGGCAAGTGGGTGGGCGACGTTGTAGACGGCGGCGGTGACCCCGGCACCAAGCATCCCTTTATCATGCAAGTGCATGGTCTAGGCGCGCTTTACGGCCCCGGCCGCGCTGACGGCCCCTTCCCGGAGCACTATGAGCCTATGGAATCACCCGCAAAAGTGCATCCCTTCTCAGAGCAGCGCGCCAACCCCACAGTCATCCCGCTTGAGGGTGAAACCTTTGCCGTTGAAGACGCCAAGTACCCCTATATGTGCAGCACCTACCGGGTAGCGGAACATTGGCAAACAGGCCTCATGACCCGTCGGCAAGAGTGGCTGGTAGAAGCAGAACCGGAAATATTCTGCGAAATCGACCCCATTCTGGGCGGCAAGCTCGGCATTAAAAATGGCGAGATGGTAACAGTAAGCAGCATTCGTGGAAAAGTGGATGCCGTAGCCATGGTGACAGAACGCTTACAGCCTCTGACCGTGCTTGGCAAAGAAGTACATATGGTAGGCCTGCCCTGGCATTATGGCTGGCTTGTTCCAAAACACGGTGGCGATGCTGTAAACCTGATTACGCCATCCGTTTGTGACCCCAATACGGGCATACCTGAAACCAAGGCGTTTATGGTAAACGTCGTAAAAAAGGCATAGGGGAATAGCCATGGGAAAAGCAATATTTGTTGATCTTACCCGGTGCACGGGTTGCCGTGGCTGCCAGGTGGCGTGTAAGCAATGGAAAAACCTGCCGGGCGAAGAAACCCGTAACACAGGTTCACACCAGAACCCACCCGACCTGTCGTTTACTACCATTCGCCTTGTGCGCTTTCAAGAAGTGCGGGAAAAAAACAAGCTTGAATGGCTCTTCTTCCCGGAACAGTGTCGGCACTGCTACGGCGCCCCCTGCAAAGGGCAGGCAGATGCAACCCTTGAAGGGGCTATGATGCAGGACGATGCCACCGGCGCTGTCTATACAACTGACAAGATTACACAGGTTCCCGGTGACGAAGTCCGCAGCGCCTGCCCCTACAATATCCCAAGGGCTCCCAAGGATAACAAGGGCGTCTCCAAGTGTGACTTCTGTTTTGACAGAATAAGCAACGGCATGAAACCTTCATGCGTTCTGGCCTGCCCCACAGGCACCATGAACTATGGAGATGAAGACGATATGCTCAAGCTTGCCAACGAACGGCTGGAAATAGTGAAAAAGCAGTATCCAGATGCAGTTCTCGGCGACCCGGACAGCGTAAGGGTTATCTACCTCTTCCAGTCCGATCCCAAAAAATACTACGAAAACGCTGTTGCGGAAGCGGTATCACCCGTTACTCGCAAAGAACTTTTTGCGGGTATATTTGGCGGAAAGAAAAAAGCATAGAAAAAAATGTAGAAAAAAAACACTCGAAAGTTTCAACAAACTAAGAGTATTGCGCCCAAATTCCGGTAACTACCTGAATTTGGGCGCAAAAATTTTTTATGATTGTGGTGGTTACGATGCAGCACATCTTTAGAACTTATCCATAAATAAGGATGTTCGCGGTCAATAGCTGCGTCAAATGCCTTTTTTGCTCTGGGTCGAGGACATAAGAGTCCACTCCCTCCGCAAAAAAACCTCTTTCCTTGCTCTTGCCACACGCTCTCCTTATTTGAGTTTGTTGCACAATACAGCAAATTCAGTTTAGTCTTCCCTTAAAAAGTCTTCCGAAGGCTCTTAAGAGCTAAATGCCAAGAGAAGACATAATTTTTATCGAATGATTTCAAAGCAGAAGCTGCTTTGAAATAAAGGCACGCTGCGCT
>JAVBJS010000156.1:0-23362 GCA_031546885.1 Desulfovibrio sp. | reverse complement strand
AACCAGTCCGAAAAATAGTTGGTTTCGTGTAAGATATTTCTATCTTGCATAGCCTTTATGTAGCCTATGGGCTACAAATGTCAAGAGGTTTTGTTGAAAATTCTTGTCCGCCCAATCGCCTAGAAATTAACAGGCTGATCTGCCTTCTCTTCGTTTATGGGAGAGGATAGAGCAATATTTAAGTCGTTTCAAGTAATTTTTCCTGTAATAATAGTTCATTGCGTATGGCGAGGCAAAGGAATCCAAGGTCTTGCACTGTGCCCACAACTTTTTTCCATACCTCTGCATACCTGGACAAGTTTTTTCATCCAACATGCCTTGGAACTATTGTTTTATTCTTTTTTTCTATTATTACTGCATATAACTCTTTGTTATTTTTTCTCATTCTTATGTTTCAAATGTATAAGGCTATTGGGAAAAAGTAGCCACCGCTGCGCAGGTGAAAATGTTATGATACAAGGGCAAAATAGATTTTCGTAAGTCCCTCTTTGAGACTGACCGCTCCTTAAAGACTTTTATGTCTAAAGGCGATGATAAACACATTTCCTAAAATTGCTAATACCTTACAAAGCCAGATAACAGTCCTAAGAGACCATAAAAAATACCAACCTCGGATACGTGCGCCCGAAGTTCTTGATCCTCAACGGCAATAACCGAGACTTTCTTTTTACCTTGCTTCTTGGTAGCATCCATTGAAGTAGCTCTCCTTGCTGCTAAAGTTTTGATGGTGGTTCACCAAAACCTAACCAACTTGGCGGGCTACTTCAATTTCTAAATGTGCGAAACTTTCTGTACGTTATCGGAAAAGGAAAAAGCTCATGAAGGATGTCCAAGTCGTTACCATGCAATCTCTCCGCTCTGAAGCCGAGATGATGGAACTCATTCTTGCACAAGCTCAAAAGGATGAACGAGTACGCCTTGTAGGCATGGAAGGCTCTCGGCTCGATCCTGATGCACCGAAAGACAGATTCCAGGATTACGACATCACATACCTTGTAACCAATATGGAGTCCTTCACCGCAGATGACTCATGGCTCAATTGTTTTGGCGAGCGCATTATCATGCAAAAACCGGAAGCAATGTCGTTATTTCCTCCTTCGCTGGGAGGCTGGTTTTCATATCTGATGCTCTTCATAGACGGCAATCGTATTGATCTTAAACTTATACCGCTTAGGCAACTGGACGCCTACTTGGCAAGCGAGTCACGCCTCACTATTCTGCTTGATAAAGATCAACGACTGACTGCTCCCGTAACGCCGTCCAATGGTGATTTTATCGTTCATCCTCCCTCAGAGGCGCATTTCAATGACTGCTGCAACGAATTCTGGTGGGTCGCCACCTATGTGGCCAAAGGGCTTTGCCGAGATGAATTTCTTTATGCCGCCGAGCACCTCAATACCTGCGTTCGACCGAATCTTTTACGAATGTTAGCCTGGGAAGCCACGGTCAGAAGACCTCAGGATGCCGTTATTCCAGGCAAATCATACAAATATCTCTCCAAGTACCTTGCACCAGGTATTACGCAGCAATTGGAAGCGTCTTTTCGCAACTCATCCATAAATGCGCTGTGGGATTCATTATTTTTGTGCCTGGAGTTGTTCCGGGGCTCCTCAAAAAGGGTAAGTGAATCACTCAGCTATTCATACCCGGACTATGACGCGAATGTCAGCGCCTACCTGTTCCACCTGAGAGATGAATTCTCTTCATGAAGGGGCTTTGTTGCACAATGCAACGAACTCCACAACGGTTGAGGAAGGTAAGCTCAAGGAGTTACCCCCGGCTTCCCTCCCCCACTGTTTACTGTCTCCCTACCTTATCCCTCCTCTACGGGTTGGAATAAGGTGGCGACCTGTTCTTTCGCTGATGTAATTGTCATTATAATGGCTGCCATGGCTCCCACCTTGGCTATTATACAAATTGCAAAAGGCCTCACATTCACTTTCTGTCAATTGTCTAATTTCCGAGAGTGGCATTCCGTGCTGTAGTAAAGACGCCTGTAATCGACGCACGCGCTGAATTATTTCGCTTCGTTCATAAGCAAGCGCTTTTTTCTCAGGGTATTTTCGGCCTCCGTTAATATGTCATACTCAGTGTCAATGGCTGTGCCCAAAAGCTCTTCCGTTAGTTCTTCCTTAGGAATGTCGCCAAGCCGTAGAATGGTTTTAGCCCATACGGCCCTGGAAACCCGAAGTCGAGTAATTTTTTCATCTTCACCGCTAAATTTTTTCAAAGTTTCTTCCAAATCCATAAGCGTAGGCAACCGCAGTTCACCCTTGCTATGTACTACTCCGTTGTATTCAATGCCGTACGTAAGAACAAATGGCTGTGTTTGCATATAAGCTCCCTATATTATAAGTAAATGTGCCGAGAAATCGGCCACAAGACTTAGCATACTCAAAAAGCGTCTGAAAAAAAGGTTGATGTACTTCAGTAAAATTACTATGCTTGGAGGTTGCGGGTCTGTAATGAATCTCCTTTGCCGATTGGCGCACATGCCTCATAACATAGCGATATTACCATGAAAAATATTACGAAAGTCATCGCTTTGAACAATGGTTTTTTCCCCCATGCGGCTCCTCTTATTTGTGACGACCTTACGGGCCCACTCTCATTATTAGGGGAATCGGCACTCATTCCGCGCCCCACCAGCACAGTGAAATTGCAAAGAAACAAAGAAGCTCCAGCGCTGGATGACGGACATAGCGTTGTACTGTGGGATGCCGCACAGCCTGCCGCAAATGCGAATTTATCCTGTGCCGCCTCCACCTTTCTTGCCGGCAGTGTTACTTCTACCTTTGATGTTGCCTGGCAACTTATGGAACAAAATGCGCTACCGGAATGGGGAAGTGTCATTGCCGTAACGCAAACGCAAGGGCGCGGGCAATTGCGCCGCCAATGGCATTCCCCACGCGGCAATCTTTATGCCACCTTTCGCGTGCCAAAGGATGAAAACCTTCAGGGCAACACCGCTGCTGTGGTGCTTGGCTACCTGCTGGTTTCTTCTTTTGCCTCTCTTGGTTTTTCTCTGGCCCTTAAATGGCCCAATGACTTGATGAATCTGCAAAACGCCAAAGTTGGCGGCATATTGCTGGAAGAACGCTCAGGCGTGCTGCTGGCAGGGCTTGGAGTGAACATTACTGAAGCCCCCCCACGAAACCTTTTGCGAGAAGATCACGCCATACCCGCTGCTGTGCTGTTCCACGATGCGGAAGGGCCGGGCGATGAGCCTTTAGCTCCATTTTCTTTATGGCGCTCTCTTGTGCAGCAATGCATCATGGAGTATACTCACAAAGTTGCGGGGCAAAGCCTCGAAAGAATCCTTGCAGGAGCTGCATCCGCCCTTGCCTGGAAAAATCTTCCCGTTACTGTAGTAGAAGGGGGAGAGTGCCTTCATAAAGGTATTTGCACCGGGCTTGGCCCCAACGGTGGATTACTATTGCGTACAAATAGTAATCCTTCACTTGAAGTATTTTCCGGCAGTGTTCATCCGGCCTAATCCGTATTCACCACCATTCGCTTAAAATTTTTGCAATTCGACACTGCTGCTTATGTTTGCCACAAAGCTTTGGCAGCACGAATTTCGGGAGAAGAAGAATTATTATGGGGATCAAAACGTTCGACGTTGTTGTAAAAGAGCTGAAAGATAAACATATTCTCGTCGCTAACCGCGGCATTCCTGCCCGGCGCATTTGCCGATCTATACGGGAGCGCTTTGATGCTGTAGCCGTCATGACCGCAACGGATGTGGATAAAACAGCTCCTGCCGCTGCGGCTGCCCAGGAACTTCTGCTCCTTGGGGCAGACCCTCGAGCGTATCTTGATATTGAACGCATCATTACCCTTGCCAAACAGCGCGGCATTGCGGGCATTCACCCCGGATGGGGCTTTGCCTCGGAAGATGATAATTTCCCTCGGCTTTGCACGGAAGCGGGAATGGTCTTTATCGGTTCCACAGCAGAATCTATGAATCTTCTGGGAAATAAAGTGCAGGTACGCGCTCTGGCCAAACAACTGGGCATCCCCGTTGTTCCCGGCTCAGACGGAGCTGTGGACGTTCCCAAGGCCAGGCAGGTTGCACAGGAAATAGGCTTTCCCATTATGCTCAAAGCCGAAGGCGGCGGCGGCGGACGAGGAATTTTTGAAGTTCATACGAATGAAGGACTGGAAGACGCCTTTTTCAAAGCTTCCACAATGGCTCAGGCCTCCTTCGGCAACCCCCGCGTCTATGTGGAAAAGTTTCTTACAAAAGTGCGCCACATTGAAATTCAGGTCATTGCGGATAAATACGGCAACGTCTTTGCCTTTGACGAGCGCGATTGCAGCATCCAGCGTAACAACCAGAAACTTATTGAAATCACCCCTTCGCCCTGGAGCAAACTTACGCCGGAACTCCGCGAGACCCTGAAGGAATATTCACGCGCCCTGGTTTCCGCTGTTGGATATGACTCACTGTGTACTGTAGAGTTTCTTGTGACGGGTGAAGGCACACCTTACCTCATTGAAGTAAACACGCGCCTCCAGGTGGAGCATGGCATTACTGAAAGCCGTTACGGCATTGATCTTGTAGAAGAACAAATTGCCGTTGCCTTTGGCAGCCGCCTGCGCTTTTCAGAAAAAAACACTCGCCCTGTTCACACGGCTATGCAGGTACGCATCAACTGCGAAGACCCCCAAAAAAACTTTTCCCCCAACGCCGGACTCATCACACGCTATGTTTCTCCTGGTGGGCCGGGGGTTCGCCTCGATTCCAATATGAGCGCCGGGTATGAGTTCCCCTCCAATTACGATTCCGCTGGCTCCCTTTTGATTACCTACGGACAAGATTGGGCCAAGGTACTTGGCATAATGGATCGCGCCTTAAGCGAATATATTGTGGGCGGCCTCAAAACCACCATCCCCTTTTTCAAAGAAGTTATTAAGCACCCACAATTCCGCATTGGCGAATGCGACACCCGCTTCATAGCCGCAACACCTTCCCTTATGGAGTATGCGGACACAGCCCCAGAAGCAGAACGCAACGCCCGCCTTGTGGCGGAAATTTCCGCAAGAGGTCACAATCCCTTTGTGCAGCTTGGTGAGTACCGTACCCGGCAAACTCCGCGCCTGCCCCAATATGAGGTGGTGCTTCCCCCCATAGCTCCCTCCGCAAGGCGCATGCCTTCACCCTACCCGCGCAACGATAAAAAAGCTTTGCTCACCTTTGTGCGCGAATCTGGCTACATCCACTTTTGTGACACAACCTGTAGGGATAACACACAATCAAACAGCGGAAACCGCTTCCGACTGGCAGAAGATTTGCTCGTCGCCCCATATCTTGATAACTGCAACTTCTTTTCCCTTGAAACAGGCGGCGGCGCTCACTTTCATGTGAACATTCTGGCAAACATGACTTCACCTTTTTTTGAAGCGCACGAGTGGAATCGTGTTGCCCCAAAAACCATGAAGCAAATTCTTATCCGCTCCACCAATGTTCTTGGCTATAAACCTCAGCCCAAGAACCTGATGCGAGTTACTGCGGAAAAAATCTGCCAAGAGTTTCATGTTATCCGCTGTTTTGACTTTCTCAATCATATAGACAACATGAAACCCTTTGCCGAAGTCGCCTTAAATACCGAAGGCGTTATCTTTGAGCCAGCCCTTTCCATCACGCCGGGAAGAGGCTTTACCATCCAGTATTACCTTGATACGACCGAGGCCATTGTTCAGCAGGCAAGCAAACTTATGGGCGTGCCCCCCAAGGAAGCCTCCAAGCTTTTCATTCTCGGCCTGAAAGATATGGCGGGCAACTGCTCTCCTGCATTTATGACAGAGCTTGTAAGCGCCCTTCGTAAAAATTGGCCCGAGCTTGTCCTGCACCATCACAGACATTACACAGACGGCCTGTTTGTTCCTGCGGTTGCTGCGGCTGCCAAAGCCGGAGCGCACATTGTCGATACCTCTCTTGGTGCCGCCATGCGCTGGTATGGACAGGGCGAAGTGCTTTCCACTGCTGCCTACCTCGAAGAGATTGGGCTAAAAACCAGTCTGAACAAAAAAATGATTCATGACTGCAACTTTGTTTTAAAGCAAATAATGCCGTATTATGACAAATACTGCTCCCCCTATTTTCAGGGCATTGATTACGAAGTTGTTTCCCACGGTATGCCCGGAGGCGCCACCTCCTCGTCACAGGAAGGGGCACTCAAGCAGGGGTACATTCACCTTCTGCCCCACATGCTGCGCTTTCTTGCGGGCACACGGCAACTGGTGCTTTATCATGATGTAACACCCGGCTCGCAAATAACATGGAACACCGCCTTTCTTGCCATCAGCAGTGCCTATAAGCGGGGTGGCGAGCATGAGGTGCAGTATCTTTTAGAAGTCATGGACAGCGTTACCAAGTTACCGGAAGACGCGCTCTCCCCTGAAATGAAAAAAGCTCGCCTTGCTCTCTATGCAGATTGCAACGATGCCTTCCGGCAGCTTCTTGTGGGTGGCTTTGGCAAGCTTCCCCTCGGCTTTCCCCCAGACTGGATATACGAGAGCGCCTTTGGTGAAGAATGGAAAAAAGCCATTGCCAAGCGCACTGAGCAATCCCCGCTGGAACTGCTGACAGATGTCGACTTGGCAGCGGAACGCGCCTCACTACATGAGCGCATTCACAGAGAACCCACCGATGACGAATTTCTTATGTTTCTCAATCATCCGGTTGATACTCTTACCGCCATTGAGTTTCGGCAAAAATACGGCAACCCCAACAACCTGCCTCTTGCCGTTTGGTTTGAAGGTTTGGATAACGGGAGTGAACTTGCGTTCACCGACAGCAAAGGTAAGCCTCACCACTTGAGCATTCTGCGCATTCAAGAACCAAACCGCAATGGTGTTGCCGTTGTCCGTTATGTTCTTGATTCCGAAATCATGAGTTGTGAAGTGCAGGTAGCCAAGCCGGAAGCTATTGCCGGCAGGAGCGGAACTCAGGCCGATCCTGCCAATGAATACCACATTGCAGCCCCCAGCAGCGGCGACCTGTGGGTGACCTATGTTCACCCGGGTGATTTGGTCAAAAAAGGTGAAGAACTGTTTAACATCTCCATTATGAAGCAGGAAAAAGCTGTTCTTGCGCCTATGGACGCCATAGTTAAACGAGTGCTGAAGGCTGCGGACTATCGGGAAAGTAAGCGTATGATGCCCGTTCGAGAGGGTGAGCTTATTATTGAACTCGCCCCTGTTCCTTTGTGCTGCTCCAATGAATCTTGTGGGAAGCCTTTACCTGCCGACACCTATACTTTTTGTCCATATTGTGGGAAAAGAGTATAGTGTATGTGTATTAATAAGCTGGCCCTGAATTATGAAAAAGGCGCGTTGACGTTGCAATCAATACCTATTATGCTTATGGCTGGTGTGGATTGCTGTTGTGATCTCAAAACTGATATCTCATGTTGATGAGAAGGAGTTTTTATGGGGAAGCCTTCGCAAGAGAAACCAAATACCACGTCAAGCGAAGCTGATATAGCTTCCATTAGTAAACAGCTCATCCTCACCGGGGCAGATATTGCTGCCATTGGTGAAGAAGCGGAATTACTGGTGGGCGGAAAGAACTATAATACCGCCATTATCAGCCAGGTAAAGGGCATCAAAGCCCCTCAATTTCGGGCTGTTTCATCCATTGCCTTTCATCAGCTCCTTGATGAAACTAAGGTCAATGCCACTTTGACTCGAGCTGTTGTCGAGCGTGAATATAAACGCATAGACTGGGAAGACCCTGAAATTAGCGGCGACCCTGAATTTTTACAAAAATTTGTTCGCACGCTTGGCAAAACAGTACGCACAGAAGCCGCCGCCAAAGGAGATGGCCAAGGTGTAAAACTACGCACCTTTGTCAACAATGTTGTGGAAGGCTTTGCCACCTCGCCTGAAGGAATAGATCAGCTTCGCAAGCGCTCCGTGCTGGTACAAGCCGGTATACTTGCAGCCGAGCTGCCGCTCTCCGTACAAACCTCTGTGCGCGAAGCGTATGATTCTATTTGCCAGGAAGCTGGAGAGGAAGACGTTCCCGTTGCGGTGCGCTCTTCTGCCGCTGGTGAAGATTCACGCAAAAAAGCCTTTGCCGGTTTGCAAGACACCTACCTGAACGTATGTGGCGCAGAACAGGTTATTGTGGCCTATCACTGGGATTGTGCCTCAGCCTATAACCTCCGCTCCATGACCTATCGCCGTGAAGCGATCCTTGACGCCATTATGCTGGCGGAAGAATCTGGCGACGACAGCATAGCAGAACAGGCAAAAAAAGAATGGGCCATTGAAAATACCTCTCTTTCTGTCTGCATCATGCGTATGATTAACCCCGCCATCTCCGGCACTGCCTTTGCCGCAGACACCGCCACAGGATGCCGTGGCACCCTGCGTAACGACCTTGTCTCCATTGACGCAAGTTACGGCCTTGGAGAATCTGTTGTGGGCGGTATGGTCACACCGGACAAGTATTATGTATTCACCCGTGACGACGGGCACGAAGTAGTCATTCGTCACATGGGCTGCAAGAATATCAAGATAGTATATGATGAAGGCGGCGGCACCAAAAAAGTTAAAGTATCTGAGCATGAAGCCTGTCGCTGGTCGCTTTCCATTGCCCAGGCTGAAGCTGTTGCCAAGGGTGTACGCGCCATTAGCGCGGCTTACGGCAACATCATTATGGATTCAGAATTCTGCATTGACGCTGCGGATGAGCTTTGGTTTGTGCAGGCCCGCCCGGAAACACGCTGGAATGAAGAATTTGAGCTGCATCCAGACGTTATTTTCATGCGCCGCAAGGAAGTTGACCCCACAGCCGCCGCACTTGCTGAAGTGTTACTTGAAGGAAATGGAGCATCTCGCGGAGCCGGCCAAGGCACCGTCAGATTTTTGCGCTCTGCCCTTGAGTTAAACCGCATCACCAAAGGCGATGTCCTTGCTGCTGAGCGTACTGACCCGGACATGGTTCCCGGTATGCGTGTGGCTTCTTCCATTCTTGCAGACGTGGGTGGGGATACTTCCCATGCTGCCATTACCTCGCGTGAGCTTGGCATTCCCGCCATTATCGGCATTCAGCGGGTGGAAGCCCTACGCGCCCTTGACGGCATGGAAGTAACAGTGGACGGTACCACGGGGCGCGTTTACCGTGGCCTACTACCCCTGCGCGACGTAGGCGGCGAGATGGATCTTTCCAAGCTGCCCAACACCAAAACCAAGGTGGGTCTTATTCTGGCCGATGTGGGACAAGCCATGTTCCTCTCACGGCTACGCAATGTCCTTGATTTTGAAGTGGGTCTCTTGCGGGCCGAGTTTATGCTGGGCAACATCGGCATTCACCCCCTTGCGCTGGAAGCCTATGATAACGGCGAGCTTGATCTGGTAATTAAAGCCCATTTGCGAGTACTTGATGAGAAGCTCACCAAGACCTTGCGCCAACAGCTCAATGCTGGCCTTGTTTTCATGAACATTCGCCTGCGCGAATATGTGGGGCATTTAACGGGTCTTGCAGAAGAAATTGCAGCCCTCACCGCCAAAGAAGGCATGGGGAACGAAGAAGAAACTTTGGCTTTACGACGCCAAAACCGTGAACTTGAGCGCAAGCTCGACGAGCACCTGGACATTGCCTCTCGCCGACTGGATATCCTGAAGACAACCATTGATCTTGAAGGGCATATCCGCATGGTCATGGGCTTTGAAGATGAGCTCGCCCTGCTACAGGGGAACGATCCTGAAATAGTACGCCGCCGTAGCGAAATAGCCTCACAGGTTAAAACCATGGCAGATAAGGCGGTCGCCATTCCCTTTGTACAGGAAACGCTTGATGACATTAAAGAACTTCGTGAAGACGTTGCTCTGCGCACCGGCCTTGTTGCACAAATAGAAAGCGTTCGCGCTATTCCAGAAAAAATCCGTGAGCTCATTCGCATAAAGGGATACCGCTCTGGCCGGGAACATTATGTCCAAACCCTTTCGCAGGGGCTGGCTCTTTTTGCCATGGCCTTTTACGGCAAGGATATTGTTTATCGCACAACAGACTTTAAATCCAATGAATATAGGAATTTGCTGGGCGGATTGCTCTTTGAGCAAGTGGAAGACAACCCCATGCTCGGCTGGCGCGGCGTTTCCCGCAACTTGCACGACTGGGAGCTGGAAGCCTTTAAGCTGGCTCGCGGCGTCTATGGCGGCACCAATCTGCAAATAATGCTCCCCTTTGTTCGTACCATTGAAGAAGCCCGCAGCATGCGCCGCTATCTTGAACAAGTACACAAGATGAAGAGCGGGCAAGATGGCCTCAAAATCATTCTTATGGCAGAAATTCCCAGCAATGCCATTCTCACCAAGCAGTACCTTGAGGAATTTGATGGATTCTCCATTGGTTCCAACGATATGACGCAAATGGTGCTGGCAACGGACAGAGACAATGCCCGACTTGCTCATATCTATGATGAAGAAGACCCCGCAGTTATCTGGGCAATTCTTGTCACCATATTCTCAGGCCAAAAGTACAACAAAAAAGTTGGCTTTTGCGGTCAGGGTGTCTCCAACAGCAAGATTCTACGCGGCCTTGTGGTTATTGCCGGCATTGTATCCGCCTCTGTTGTGCCAGACACCTATTATCAAACCAAGTTTGACATGGCAGACGTGGAACAAGAAAACATTCCCACATCCAAGCTCGGTGAATGGCTTGGCAAGCAACACCATCAAACCATCTGCGCTCTGCTGGAAGAACATGGTTATGGGCACATTCTCAAGAAATACAACCAACCGGCAGACCTCATGGAATGGTATGAGGGTGAACTCACGCGCTTGCATGAATACCTGCGTGAAAGCCTTGATACCTCCAAAGAAAAGTTCTACCGGCACGAGCTTGACGCCTTCCGGCGCAAGTTCCACAAGCCCACTATCTATGCCAACTGGAACTGGAACAGTCTTGTGGAAGACGCTCTGCACCAGTCCGGCTTTGCAAACTTTGAGGAGCAAGCCGCAGCACTAATAGAACAACGTAAAAAGTTCTCTTGGTAGCATATATATTGTAGCAACCAGAAAAAGGAACCTCAGGGGAAGCTTTCCCTTGGGGTTCCTTAGGATACCTATGACCCTGCCCATACGCCTGCTCATTGTTGATGACGAAGAAGGTATCCGTACCTCCCTTCGGGGTATTCTGGAAGATGAGGGCTATGCCATTTATGAGGCTGGCTCTGCCGAAGAAGGCCTTGCCTTGCTTGAGCAAGAGAATGTCGACCTTATTTTTTTAGATATCTGGCTTCCTGGCATGGATGGCCTTGCCATGCTGGACATTCTTCATGCCAACCACCCCTCCCTGCCCGTCTTGATGATTTCCGGGCACGGTACCATTGAAACAGCAGTAACAGCCATCAAAAAAGGCGCACACGACTTTATCGAAAAACCCCTCTCTCTAGAGAAAGTCATTCTTGCAGTTCACCGCGCTGTAGAATTCCAAGCTCTCAAGCGCGAAAATACAGAACTGCGCCAACGCCTCAGTGCAGAAGCACCCAGTGGGCCCATGGGGGCCTCTTCCGTCATGGTTACCCTACGTGAGCAAATTTCTCGAGTTGCCCCTCTGGACACATGGGTGCTCATCACTGGGGAAAACGGCACCGGAAAAGAATTGGTAGCCCGCGCCTGCCACGCTGACAGCAAACGACACAACAAGCCCCTCATTGCGCTAAATTGCGCTGCCATCCCAGAAGAGCTGATTGAAAGTGAACTCTTCGGGCATGAAAAAGGTGCCTTTACCGGAGCCGATTCTGCAAAAATAGGCAAGTTTGAAATGGCGCACCAAGGCACGCTATTTTTGGATGAAATAGGCGATATGAGTCTGAAAACACAGGCAAAAATATTGCGCATTCTCCAGGAAAAAAGCTTTGAGCGAGTGGGTGGCAACAGAGTTTTTCATGCCGATGTGCGGGTCATTGCAGCCACCAATAAAGATTTGGAAGCCGCCATTCTGGCTGGTGAATTTCGGGAAGATCTCTATTACCGACTGCGTGTTTTTCCCTTACATGTCCCCCCCTTGCGAGAACGGGGAAAAGACATCCTCCTCCTTGCCGAATACCTTGCAGCCGTTGTTGGGCAAGACCTTGGCCTTGCGCCCGTGAGCTTCACAGCCGGTGCCAAGGAAATCCTTTTGCGCTATCCCTGGCCCGGAAATGTACGTGAGCTTCGCAATTTTCTGGAGCGTATGCTTATTCTTCACCCTGGCAAATGCATTTACGAAACAGATTTGCCGCAAGAATTTCATGCCGTCATGGCACGCGACAAAAAAGAAGCTCAGCGTCCGGATTTTTCATTGTCCGACAGACAGGACATGTCGCAGCAGCCCTCTTTGGATGATAAATTTTCGGATAGCGACGATGCAAACTTTGCTGTCCTTGGCTCCCTCCCTGCGGATTTCAAAACAGCCCGCAGTGCCTTTGAGGCCCACTTTCTTGCCGCAAAATTGCAGGAGTACGAAGGGAATATCTCTCGGCTTGCAGAGGCCATAGGCCTTGAGCGAAGCTATCTTTATCGTAAATTGAAAGCCTATAATATTCAGGGAACATGACAGCCAAAACCCCAAACGTCTCCGTCCACTCCCTCATTCACATCCTGCACGGTCTTGCTCCCATCGCACTTGCCTTTTCCGGGGGACTGGACAGCCGATTTGTGGCACACATGGCCCACAAGGAAGGACTCCCCATCCATCTTTTTCACATCACGGGCCCCCATGTGCAAAAAGAGGAAACTCGTGCTGCCATACATTTTGCGGCAAGCCTCGCCCTTCCTCTCACCATTATCAGCAGAAATCCCCTCACTATCCCTCAAGTCGCAACCGGCGATCCCGTACGGTGCTATTACTGCAAGCACGCCCTCTTTTCACACCTTGCAACGCACCTTGCAGCCACCCCGTCCTTCACCCTCTGCGACGGCACAAACGCTTCTGACCACCAAACATATCGCCCCGGGCTGCAAGCTTTACAGGAGCTTGGGGTACAGTCTCCCCTAGCCCTCGCCGCCCTTAGCAAGCCGGATATTCAGGCGTTGGCAATATCAACAGCCCTCGTCAATCCAACCCAGCGCCCACGCCCCTGCCTCTTAACTCGTTTACCCTACAATGTTCCTCCCACTCATGCCTTGCTTGCAGCCCTTGACACAGCAGAATCAGCCATAACGGCCCTTCTCATGCAATGGCACACGCCCACAGCCAAAAAGCCCCTCCCCCCAGATTTTCGCCTACGCCCCCTGCACGCCAACGGCCCTCCCTTTGAAGCGGAACTCCACCTTTCCTGCCAACTCACATCAGCCCAGCAGACCGCACTCCGCTCAGTACTCATGCAACACAATTTTACTACACCCACGGTGCTCGTTATGTCACAGGTAAGTGGTTATCACGATAAAACAACGTAAAATGCCTAGCTCGGATACTGTATGAAGCCTTGGACTCGTTATAGAGCAAGTAAGTACTCACCGTACCCTGTTTTAGCCAGGGGACGCGCCAGCTCCAACATTTCTTCACGCGTAATATACCCTTTACGCCAGGCTATCTCTTCAAGACACGCTATTTTAAGTCCTTGCCGTTGCTCCACTGCCTGTACAAAGGTGCTTGCTGCCAAAAGCGAATCGTGCGTTCCCGTATCCAGCCATGCAATGCCACGCCCCATCAGTTCAACTCGTAATTCCCCCTTGGCAAGGTAAGCATTATTAACATCTGTTATTTCAAGCTCACCACGTGCTGAAGGCGTGATTGCTTTAGCCACATCAACCACCTTGGGGTCGTAAAAATACAGCCCGGTCACGGCATAAGAAGACTTGGGGTGAACTGGCTTTTCTTCAATACTCTTGACAATGCCCCCTTCATCAAATTCAACAACACCATACCGGTGCGGATCGCGCACATGATAACCAAAAACAGTGGCACCTTCGCTATTCTCCATAGCGTTGGCTATCTGCTTATCCAGGCCATGCCCAAAAAAGATATTATCCCCCAAAATAAGACAGGTGCTGTGATGAGCAATATACGGCTCTGCCAAAAGAAAGGCCTGGGCAATGCCTTCCGGCTTTGCCTGCTCAATGTACTGAAAAGTACACCCCCACTGCTCTCCACTCCCCAAAAGATCGCGAAAAAGTGGCAAATCTCGCGGGGTTGAAATAATAATAATTTCACGAATACCCGCCAGCATCAGAACAGAAAGAGGGTAATAAATCATAGGCTTATCATAAATAGGCATAAGCTGTTTACTAATGCTGCGTGTTAATGGATGCAGCCGTGTGCCGGAGCCACCAGCCAATATAATACCCTTCCATGCTGTCATTTCTACTCCTTCGTAAACACGTCTACCCGTGATAGTGCATGCTCAACGGTACAAACATCATTCAAATCCAGGCAACACCACGCCCGCCGGGCCACATTGCGTACCTCCCGCCTTGGGACAGTGCGTGTACAGCGCACATAGCTCACATCCACCCTGATACGGGTAATGTGTAAGCACCCCAAACCGGCGCGAAAGGGCGGGCTCACCGGGGGTCAGGTAGCTGATTCCTTCTGTGGCAATGGCCTGCGCCAACAGCTCAGTAGGTTTTGGCGCAGGAGCACAGCCAGCGTCTTCCACTTCAGGAACAAGAGAATGCACAAGCCCCATACACATGACCTGAGCAAGCGCATTATATAAAAAAGCTTCTGAAGGGGAGCTATCCCACTTTTCATCCACGTCACTCTCAACGATATCACCAAGCCACACCAAAAGGTACGACCCATCAGCCGTAGTAACCTGTTGAGCATGTGCTTGAGGCACCCAGCGCTCCCAAGCGGCGGAAAGCTGCTCCATCATCGCTCCACCCACACGGGTTTCCTGGCTAATACTCAGTAGCAGTTCCAAGTCAAAGTAAGGCTCAACAGCAAGAGGAGTAAGAGTAAATGATGACATATATGATCCTTCAGAATTATAATAGGGAACGTAAAAAAACAGTGTGCGCAAAAGTTTCACGCCCGTCAAGAGCAGAGATAACAATCGCCCTACCTTCAAAATATACTCGTAATACTTTACATTCCTAAAATTATGCTTTACCTTGTCACTAGGAGAAAGGTTATGACACGAGTACTCAACATAGAAAATGGTTCCGCAGCCTACCCGTACCTCGGGCCGCTCCCGGAATTCTTAACAAGACCCTGGGAAATGCAACCCCCACACGGGCCGTCATACCCCTCGCTCCAGCTACCAGAAACACGATTTTACGCGCTTCCCCTTGATCCACCCACCTCTCCGCCTCCTTATTCTTCTGTGTGGGAAGACGTTTTACAGCAAATAGAACTGTTCAAGGCTGCTGACGGCCTTCGTGAAGTTGCACGCTTTCCTTTTACCCTGCACGCCGGCGAAACACCCCCGCAGAACGGCAGCTTCGGCATGCACACAGAACCAAGGCCCTACCCCGAACTTCTGGGCGGTGCCATTTTTCCCGAAACTCTTACCGGGCATATTTATACCAGTAGTATTTAAAAAAATACCCAAAATTGATTTCACAAATTTTGCCAAGGCACGCAAGCTTCTATGAAGCACAACGTACCTTGGCAAAACTTATTGTAAAGCAAAACTGAAAAAACTACGGACGTAACCCATCAGGACGGCCAGTATTCGAAGGTAACCCACTAGGGCGATCTGGGCGGCCACCATCAGGGCGACCCATATTATCCGGGCGATCTGGGCGATCTGGGCGACCACCGTCAGGGCGGCCCATGTTATCCGGGCGATCTGGGCGACCCATGTTTGGGCGACCACCATCAGGGCGACCAAGGCGATTAATGTTATCTGGACGATCAGGGCGGCCCATGTTTGGGCGACCCCCCATATTCGGATTCACGAGATTGGGACGAATGGACGGGTAATTTCCCCAGCCCGGCCTACTGCCGGAATTGGGAGAATATCCTCCATTGGAGTTCATGTTAATTTCCGGCGTTACAAAAATATTATCTATTTTGTAGGTAGAAGGATCTTGCTGCGGTTTTTCAACAGTTCGAACTTCATTATAATCATCAGTACTAGTTTGCCTTGGCAAAGAGTCGCCATTACCTATGTTAAGAGGAGGCGAATCGCCAACTTCCACACGCACATCCGCATAGGCCCCCTGCCCAAGACCAAGGGTTACGACAAAAATACTTAGTAATCCGGCATGATACATCATCCGCTGAATACCATTGCCAGTATTTGGCGAATTTTTTACCACAACAGCGGATACAGGCTTGCGGGATATTGATAAAATCGGTATCATGTGCACCTCTATCCAATCATTATTAACATTATGGTCACTGATTATATTGTAGCGCAAAACCACTGAATGTCTACCCTTTCCCAAAAGGGTTCTTCGAGACGCTAAAATCTAAAAAAATCAGATAGATCTATAATCTCATCCAGCACGGGCAAACAAGGAGCTATCTTTCATGTCGTTACCACCTTCCCCGAGTCGTTCGCGAGCCTATACACAAGCCGGGGTGGATATCAATACAGGCAACGAACTTGTTTCGCGCATCAAAAAGATCGTGCAGCAAACACATACGCATGGTGTACTTTCTGATATTGGCGGCTTTGGCGGCCTGTATAAGCCGGACATCAGCGGTCTTGACAATCCTGTGCTTGTTGCTTCCACAGACGGAGTGGGAACAAAACTCAAGCTTGCCTTTGAATATAACCACCATTCCACTGTTGGCATAGACCTTGTTGCCATGAGCGTGAACGACATTCTGGTGCAAGGGGCACGGCCACTCTTTTTTCTGGACTACTTCGCCACCGGCAAGCTGGATGTTGACGTGGCGGAAACCGTTATCGCAGGAATTGCGGAAGGCTGCAAGCAGGCCTCCTGTGCTTTGCTCGGTGGAGAAACCGCAGAAATGCCGGACATGTACGCCAGCGGAGAATATGACTTGGCGGGTTTTTGCGTTGGCCTCACAGACAATCAACGCATCGTTGACGGTTCTTCCATTAAAGTTGGCGATGCCATTATTGGCATTGCTTCTTCCGGCCCGCACGCAAACGGATACTCGCTTATTCGGAAAATTCTTGCACAAAGTAATCTTAAGGGTAGTGATATTTTTCCCGGCACAAACCGCACGGTCTGTGAAGTGCTTTTAACCCCCACTATTATATATGCGGATTGTATTCGCAATCTTATGCGCGACTTCACCATCAATGGTATGGTGCATGTAACCGGCGGCGGCTTTTACGATAATATTCCCCGCATTTTGTCAAACCAGATCAAGGCATCCATCACCTTTGGGCAATGGGATATACCACCAGTATTCACCTGGCTCAAAGAACAAGGCAATTTGCGATGGGATGAGATGCTTCAAATATTCAATTGCGGTATCGGATATATACTTATCGTACAAAATACCATGGCAGATGAAATACTGCGTCGTATAAAAGCCCTGCATCTTTCCGCATGGAACATAGGTGTCATAGAACGGCACAACGAAAAAGACGACGAACGGGTTTCCATTCGTTTTTAACATCCTCAGTTATCTTCGGCGCAATACTGCTACGCCAAATTGTGTTCATTCGGGATGCAATTTGGCGGTGTGGTTGTATATGAGATTCGGGGGAAATCATCTCCCTCGGTGGGATTCGGTGTGGTGTGTATTATTCTGGGATAGGCTTGCTCAAACCACTGCAAGCGCTATTAACCGATATTCGCTATACCTCCAACAAACTATACCATCCCGTTTGGTTACGATGGCATGAAAGCATTGCAAGCTTTTCAGAATCGGCTATTTTTTTTTGCGAACACCCAAAATATTGGGTAAAGGTGCCGAAGAATTACCTGGGGCATTGAGAATACTTACCCGCCCCATCCAAGTGGTTGGCAGGCCCTCCTTTTGCAAAAAAAGCCCTGCCTGCGCGCCACCTTCCACATACATAACTGTTGTAAGGGATAGAGCGAAGTGTTGCAAATTTGCCGCAAAGATCACAGGTGTCAGCGGCATACGGCACAAGATAAAAAGAATTTTCCCCTGCGTATCTTTTGCAATAACGGCAATGCTGTGAGCAACTCCCCCTTCCGGCCAAAGAACACGCCCTTCCTTGCTTACCAACCGGTAATTCTGCACAACAATATCATACTGCTGCAAACGCTCCTCAAAGGCTATGCTGCTGCGTTCCAAAATATCCACAAGGGCGAGGGAAGCATCATTTTCACCCTTTTCTCCCGCTTTGGGCGAAGCCACCAGAAAAGCCCCCAATTTACCGGCAACTCGAGGGTTATTCACATGGTGCGCATTTCGCAAATATCCAATACTTGTAGTGTTATCTTGCAAGTACATACTGGCATTAATGCCTGCCACAAGCCCATAGTTTTGCGCCCATTCCGTCAGGGAATATGCAGCGCCCACCTCTGAGGCCATGTGCAGGGTAAATTCAAATTGCGCCGGATCAATGCGAAGAAAAACAAAACCGTAATCAGTGGCAGATGCCGGCAGATTTTCTACGGTTTCGTCATGCGCTGTAATGGCCGGCATTGCTGTAGCAAACTCAAGTCCTGGTTGAAGGGTCATCCACGTTACCTTGGATTTTTTTTCAATTGCACAGGCGGCTCCAACGCTGAGAACGAGGTAAAAAATAATACCCCACACGCTCCCGTAAAAAAATCTTTGCATCACTTGCAGCTCCGTGAATAGAAACTGTTCCAATTTAAGACGGTTGCACGATCGTGAAAATATCCAAACAGTAACATACATTGACATATCAACCTAGCCTAATGTAATTAAACAGATTACACAATGGGATTATGGGCCTGTTACTTGGCGGCGTATCTGAATAACGGAAGCCAAGGTATAAATGGACTTCACCCATACTTCGGCAGCGCTTGCCGTCCCTTCACCCGACAATTAAGGGTTATTTATTCCACCAGTTTCTTATACTTTGAGGTATTTTGTGAAAATTATAGATCTCATTACCCGTCGGCAAGGCAGCCCTTTTTATTCGCTGGAATTTTTTCCACCAAAAGACGAAGCGCTCTGGCCTGCCTTTTTTGAGACAGTAACCAAGCTGCGGGCCCTTAACCCTCTTTTTACCTCAGTCACATACGGGGCAGGCGGTGGAACGCAAAACAACACCTTTGCCGTTACTGCCCGCATTGCTGAATGTGGCCTTGTCCCCATGGCGCATCTCACCTGTGTTGGCGCAACGTCGGAAAGCTTGCGGCAATTTCTTGCCCGCCTTGCAGGTGCGGGGGTGTATAACATTCTTGCTCTGCGCGGCGATGCTCCCAAGGATCGCCCCTTTCGCTGGGAAGACGGCGAGTTTCGCTATGCAAGTGACCTCGTCGCCTTTGTTCGACGCGAATTTCCCGACTTCGGTGTAGGCGTTGCTGCCTACCCGACACCCCACCCTGAATCGCACTCCTTTATTAACGACAGGCGCGATACCGCAAAAAAACTGGTAACAAGCGATCTTGGTGTTACTCAACTTTTTTTTGATCCACGCGAATATTTTGAATATGTGAATCAAATGAAAGCCCTTGGCATAACAAAACCAATTCTTCCCGGTGTGTTACCCATTCAGAGCCTTGATTCCATTCGCCGCGTGCTTTCACTCAGTGGAGGAAATATTCCGGCCAAGCTCTACCTTTCCATTGAAGAGGCCCATGAAAAAGGGGGAACTGAAGCTGTGAAGGAAGCAGGAATAGCCTTCGCTGTGCAGCAAATCCGCCAGCTTCTGGACGGTGGTGCCCCTGGCATTCACCTCTATACGCTCAACAAAGCGGAAATTTGCCTGCGTATTGTCAATGAAGTGGGTGCGCTGTAAATTCTCTGTGTTTATCGGAAAAAGGGGAAAAAAGCTTTGAAAAAAGTGTTTTTTCCCTCCTCAAACCTTCACCCCAGTATCTCTAAACTTTCTAATGTTGTATCCGAGCTAGGCAAAATAAAGAAAACATATGCCACAAGAAAGAACTGCGTTGTTACCCGCCATTCCTATTAAGCGCATTCTTGTCTGCCAGCTACGGCAAATAGGCGATGTGCTCCTGTCAACTCCTTCAGTAGAGCTTCTGGCACAGCGCTTTCCAGATTCCGAGATTCACTTTTTTACGGAAAAAAAATGCCTTCCCATGCTGGAAGGCAATCCTCACATCCACACACTCTGGCCCATAGATAAAAAGGCCTTACCCACCCTGCTCCACGAACTGGCTTATTACCGCCGTGTAACCCAAGGCGGTTTTGATCTTGTTGTAGACTTTCAACAGCTTCCCCGCTGCCGCTGGGTTGTCGCCTTTTCAAGGGCTCCCATCAGGCTCTCTTTTCCTCCCCCTTGGTACCTGCGCCCCCTCTATACCCATTGGCAAGCATATACACCAGCTTATGCAGCGGCCTATAAAGCTCAGATATTACAACCCCTTGGAATTTTCTGGAATGGAGAAAAACCGCGCCTGTATCTGACAGAAAAAGAATGGCAGACCGCAGACAATCTTCTTGAAAATCTTGGCATAGCAGGCACTCAACGCTTCATAACCATAGACGCCACCCACAGACATGCCACTCGACGCTGGCCTGCCGAGCATTACGCACGGCTCATAGATTTATTAGCGACACACGATGAAACACTTCATTTCCTTCTCCCCTACGGCCCAGGTGAAAAGGATGAAGTTTGCCGTTTGAAAGCCTTGTGTGCTTGCCAAAATCGGGTTCATGTGCCGCAAGATATGCTTTCACTCCGCACGATGGCCGCCGTTATTGGGCGTGCTGCCATGCACCTTGGCAACTGTTCATCACCACGCCACATCGCAGTGGCGCTGGATACACCAACCATCACCATCCTCGGAGCTACGAGCGGTGGCTGGACATTCCCAGCCCCCATGCATCTTCACCTTCACTCACAAGACGCATGCAGGCCGTGCAATAAAAATACTTGCACCAGAGGCATTACCTGCCTTGCAAAGCTTACCCCGGAGGATGTTTTTCCAGCCGCGGCAAAACACCTGACTGTTTTTTCTAAAAAATAGCCCGAATATTTGAATCCATTGTACAATGGTCTCAACTGAAGGAGGGAACCTCGAGAAATTCAACTCTCC
This sequence comes from Desulfovibrio sp., assembly GCA_031546885.1. Taxonomy (GTDB): domain Bacteria; phylum Desulfobacterota; class Desulfovibrionia; order Desulfovibrionales; family Desulfovibrionaceae; genus Frigididesulfovibrio. The sequence continues at coordinate 2,320 of JAVBJS010000156.1, read as the reverse complement.
AAGGTTCCCTCCCCCTGCTTTTCTTACTTTTTGTGCATCGTAATCCACTCATTAAACTGGCTTAAAAAGCCGTGTAAAAACTCTCGTGTTTTTTCTGAAGCAATGCTGCCTGTTGCATCAAAAAAACCTGGTGTTTCCGTTAAATATATTTCCGGCTGGCTCATAAGAGGCATATTAAGAATGGGCACAACACCACGCAAATGTGCCTGTGCCGCCGCAGTACCCACGGCACCCGGTGCTATGCCTGCAATGGCGGCCGGCTTGCCAGCCCAGCTATTTTGTCCCCAAGGACGCGAACCCCAATCAAGGGCATTTTTAAGCACTGCCGGAATGGAACGGTTATACTCCGGTGTTACAAAAATCACCCCATCCGTTGCCTGAATACCCTTTTTCAGGGCCAGCACCGGAGCTGGAATGTTCGCTTCATCGTCCTGATTATACATAGGAATATCATGTAAGAACACCAAATTGGCAGAAAACAAATCCTTGCCTATCTCTACCAGATTCTGTGCCAATTTTTTATTCATGGAATCCTTACGCAAACTGCCAACAAAAAAAGTAACTGTGTTCATACAAACTCCTACCTAGTAAAATTAGTTATCACGTTATTGAGAACAGACTTTCCACCCAAGCAGGAACCATAGCAGAAGCTTTACCGTAAATCCCCTTATCAAAGATTGACGCTGTCGCTGAGGGTTCCAGGTTAAGCTCCAGAGTCAGCGCGCCTTGCTGCTTGGCTCTAGCAACAAAGGCCGCCGCCGGCTGTACAACGCCGGATGTGCCTATGGAAACGAACAGGCGACACTGGCTGAGGGCATCATCTATTTCCTCTAAATAGAGAGGCATCTCGCCAAACCAGACAATGTGCGGCCGCAAAAAACCTTCCCGCCCGCAAACAGCACAACAGCTCGCTGTGCTGGTATCGCTTGCCCATGGCATCGCACACTCACATCGCGTGCAATAAGCCTTCAATAATTCGCCATGCATATGTAAAACATTTTTTGCACCAGCACGCTCATGGAGATCATCAATATTTTGAGTGACAAGAATCACCTCTTCCTGCGCCTTTTCCATGAGCTCGGCCAAAGCATAATGCGCCGCATTGGGCACAACTGTGCCTGAAGCCAAACGACAGCGAAGACCATTGTAAAAAGCGTGAACTCGCGCTGGTGCGCGGCGAAAACCTTCAGGTGTGGCAACAGCCTCCACAGGCTCACCTTCCCATAATCCATCAGGCCCGCGAAAGGTGCTTAAACCACTTTCCTGACTGATGCCTGCCCCTGTTAGGATAAATATCATGTCTTTTCTTTCTCGCTCCTTCCACCATCTCAGTTTATTATGAGGAGAGTCCGTTTCTCGCGGCTGCACCCAAGCGAATAGCACAGTGTGCTTTTTTTCAAAATCCGCAGCGGATCTTGAAAATCCGTTTTATGAAAAGAACTTCCACGCCAAGGAGATAAAAAGAATAGTAAGCGACACCATGAGTATTTTTCGAATAACTTGAGGGCCAATTTTTATAACAAGCTTACTTCCTATTATGTTGCCTGCAATATTGGCAATAGCCAATGGTATACCCAACATATACAGAACGTCCCCATGCCATGCAAATGCTACCAAGCTCCCGATGCCCGTTGTCAGATTGAAAACTTTCGCTGTTGCAGAGGCATGTACCAGCCCTATTCCAATGATGAAATGAAAAGCCAGAATAAAAAAACTGCCTGTGCCTGGCCCTACAAACCCATCATAAAATCCAAGAATCAGACAAACAAGCGGACAATAAACATAAAGGGCTTTTGGGGTAAGCGCCTTGGCCTGCTGCAATTCCTTCTTAGGAAATAACGTGGCAAGAACTCCCAGCGGCAAAAGAAAAACAACAATTTTGCCAATACTTGCGCTATCAAACAACAAAACAGCCTTTGTTCCCAAAAAACCGCCTATTATAGCGGCAGGCAAACCAGCCAGGGCCATTCGCCAGAGTACAAGCCCACTTTTCGCATATGTCATCAAGGATGCTGTGGTTCCAAGGGAAGAAACCAACTTATTTGTGCCCAGCGCAAGCTCCGGCGGAACGCCTGTCAACAAAAAAACAGGAACAGCAATAAGACCACCCCCGCCAGCTATGCTATCAATAAAACCCGCAGCAAAAAAAGCACAGCATAAAAGTATGATAACCGAAAGTTCAAATTCCACAGGAGTTCACCTTAGAGCAATTTTATTTTGAAATCGCTCGGCAGACGCAAAGCGGATGCCCGCGCAGCATGTTATTTCAGCAATTTTTCTATATTAGAGTTCGCTGCACAATGCAACGAATTCTGGCCAT
>JAVBJS010000090.1:0-10418 GCA_031546885.1 Desulfovibrio sp. | reverse complement strand
GAGGCCATTGCACAATGGCCTCTGGCAACTGCACAGCAGGTGCCCGCAAGCGAGCAGCGCAGCGTGCCTTTATTTCAAAGCAGCTTCTGCTTTGAAATCATTCAATAAAATTATGTCTTCTCTTGGCATCTGGTTCTTAAGGACCTTCGAAGGACTTTTTAAGGGACGATTAAACAGAGTTCGGTGTATTGTGCAACGAACTCAATTCGAGGCCATTGTGCAATGGCCTTAAAATGAAATAATTGCGCTCAAAACTTTTAAATTTGTATCCGTACTCAGGTACCTATGCCAACACAATACTTTCGCTTACTGCGCTTGCTCCCTTTGCTCTTGCTATGCTTTATCCTTACAGGCTGCCCTGGCATTGGCGAACGAAATACCGGAGGAGAGGGCGGCGCGGTGTGTGCAGATCTTGTTCGCATGCCGCAAGATTTGGAACCCTATGCGAAGAAGGCTGGAAATGGCCGCGCTTTGTTATCCGCGCCTGAGCAGGCTGAGCACACGGCACGAGCTATTTCACGTTTTTTTTCGCCCTGGCAAAAGACAGAGGCAGGAAGGGAGCTTAAACGCTCACTGGAAGCAAATTTCAATTTGCGCCTGGAACGGGCCTACGGCGAAGATCTTCGTCCCTTTGACCCTGCGGAATGGCAAAATCTGAGAGCCAATGCCAATGTGGCGGCATACCCCTCGCGGGCTGAGCGGGCTATCACTGTGCGTAATACCGCCATGCGCGCCATGCCCACGCAAAAGCCCTTCTTTCTCAATCCCAGCAAGGCTGGCGAAGGGTACCCCTTTGATTACTTCCAGCACACGGCCCTGTGGACGGGAACGCCCATATTTATTTCTCACATTTCTGCGGATGGCGCTTGGGTTCTGGGCGAAAGTCAACTTACCGTGGGCTGGATACCGGCTACAGACGTTGCCTTTGTGGACGATGCCTTTGCAAAGCGTTGGCAAACTGCCCCTCTTGCAGCCTTTGTGCGGGACAATGTAGAGTTGGCTTCCACCACCAGCCCCACCGTTGCTGGTAAGGCTGGGGTAAGAGCGCATATCGGCACCCTGCTGCCTTCTGCGGGATCAGGCAGGGTCTGGTACCCACAACGCGGCTCAGAAGGCAACGCGGAAATAGCTACAGCGTCCGTTGATTCCGGGGCTATAGCCCCCCTCCCCTTGCCGCTTACCCCCGCCGCCATTGCGCGAGTGGGTAACAATATGATGGGACAACCCTATGGCTGGGGCGGGCTTTTTGAAAACAGGGATTGCTCTGCCCTGATGCACGACCTTTTTATTCCCTTTGGCTTATGGCTGCCGCGTAATTCCGCCACCCAAGGCTCATGGGGACAACCCGTCATTCTCACAGGAATGGGGCCGGAAGATAAGGAAAACCGTATTCTTGCCGAGGGCATACCCTTCTTTTCCCTGCTCTGGCTGCGCGGACACATTGGCCTCTACATAGGGGAATTTGAAGGAAAGCCCGCAATGTTTCACAATGTATGGGGCATCCGTACTCTGAGCGAAAATGGCGACAGCGGCAGGGCAGTTATCGGAAAGGCTGTGGTAACTTCTCTTCGCCCGGGAGCGGAGCTTGCCAATGCAGCCTCTGCTGCAAGCCTGATACAGCGCATTGAGCGCCTGAGCATCTTGCCGGAAAGCGACAGCAAAGTGCCTGTCATGCGTTTTCCCGGAGCGGGAAAAAAAGTGGGAAAATACGCGACAGCAGGCAAGTTTGGAAAAGCGGGAAAGACAGGAAAAATGAGCCCAAGCGGAAAATCCACCAAGGCAGCTCCTGCGGGCGGCTTTGATAAGTCAAGCGGTTCCGGCAAAGTGAAAGCAGGCAGTGGCGAAAAAGCCAGAAAAAGTAAAGGCAAATAATGAATAACTCGGTTTTTTACCTTGCGACCTTGGGCTGCAAGGTAAACCAATATGAAACGCAAGCCCTGCGTGAGGCGTGGCTTACGCAAGGCTGTGCCGAAACAGACACGCCGGAAGCGGCTTCTGTCATTATTGTAAATTCCTGTGCAGTCACGGCAAAAGCTGTGGCAGATGTACGCAATACCGTGCGCCGCCTGCATCGGGCAGCTCCCCATGCCTCTGTTATCATCACAGGCTGCGCCGCAGAAGGCGTTTCAGACGAATTGGCTCAATTGCCCGGGGTGGCTGCCATTCTTGGACAGGCAGAAAAATCCCTTCTGCTGCAACCTCATCTCATTTTCACGCGACTGTCTGAAAAATCCCCTGCTCTCCAGGAAAATAGTGTTGCACCCCACATAGACCATTCCTCTTTTGCCAGAAATGCAGCGCTCAAGGAAAGCCACGCCTTTCCGCCGTTTCACATTTCCGGTTATGACCGTTCGCGGGCAGTGCTTAAAATCCAAGACGGCTGTTCACACCGCTGCACCTACTGCATTGTTCCCTTAACACGGGGGCGAGCCACTTCACGGGAGCCGCAAGAAGCATTTGCAGAAGTGGAGAGGCTCTTGCAGGCGGGCTTTCGTGAGATAGGTATTAACGGGGTCAATTTACGTCAATTTCGGATCTTGTCTTCATCCGCCGTTTCTTATGATTTTTGGGATTTCATGGCAGAGCTGGACGAGCGGTTTGGTTGGTCTTGGGCCGGACAAGCGCGATTTCGCATGAGCTCGCTTGAGCCAGGGCAACTGGGAGAAAAGGCTCTCAGGGTTTTGCAAAAAAGCCGCATTATTGCACCCCACCTGCACTTATCGCTGCAAAGCGGAAGTGTTTCTGTGCTGCACCGCATGGGAAGGGGGCACTACGATCCCGGCACCATTGCAAATTTCTTGCAAGAACTGGGAGCTTCCTGGAAGCTTTTTGGCCTTGGGGCGGACATCTTAACGGGCTTTCCCGGGGAAACCGAAGCGGAGCACCTCGAAACAATGGCGCTTTGCGCGGCCCTTCCCCTTTCCTACGCGCATGTTTTTCCCTATTCAAAGCGTCCTGGAACTGTTGCCGCCACTCTGCCCAATCAGGTGGACGCCAACATAAAAAAACGCCGCGCCGCAGAGCTTCGCGCCCTGTTCACACAAAAACAGGAAGCTTTTTTACAGAAGCAGCTAGCCCTGCCGGTTTTACACATTGTGCCGGAACATGAAGAAAAATCTGCGTTGCATGGTGTAAACGAATTTTATAGCGAGTGCCGGGTTCTTCCATCACTCACCGCCGTGCAAGGAACATACGACGCGCAGCTTGCCGCTGTCCGGCCTTTACAGGCATTATCGGCGCTTTTACCGGTACGCCCGGTACGGGTGGAAAAGGGGGTGCTTCTTGTCAGCGAATAATACGCAACAGGTTATACCGAGGGCAAAGGCCTCACGGGGGCGCAAGAGGAGGCGAGGCCGTCTTTTACCTCCTCCTGTCTGGTCTGGTCGGCTGTATGTGCGTATTAACCCCAGCAAAGTACACATGTTCCGTTTTTTGTTGGAGGCGCAAGATAATCTTGGTATCATGTCGGTTGTGGATAGGTGGGGTGCGATCTTGCAGGTTCGTTTTTCACCACATCAGGAAAAGGAAGTACGTGAGTTTTTGGACGGTATGCGGCAGACTGTCTATTTTGAAGACTGTTTCACTTCACAAGCTGCACAGGGGAATTTTGTAAATGGAACACTCAGTTAGCCGCATTTCAGCCGAAAATGTTTTCGCGGATTATTCGGCCTTTCTCTCTCACCTCGCAGAGCGAGGACTCTTTCGCATCAGACCTGGTCTTGACCGCATTCAGGCCACTATTCACCGGCTTGGCCTTGCGCAGCCACCGTATGTATCAGTCCAGGTTGTCGGAACCAACGGCAAAGGCTCCACTTCCACCTTGCTGGCAAGTCTTGCCAGAGCCCACGGGCTGCGTGTGGGGCTCTATACCTCGCCACATTTTGTCTCTCCTCGTGAGCGCATCCGCATTAACGGCAGCCTGCTTGCCGAGTCGGAGTGGGTGGCCCTTGCCAATCGCGTCATGCAGGCTGCCGGAGAGGAGCTTTCCTATTTCGAACTGGTTACGGCCATTGCCGCTCTCGCCTTTGCTGAACAAGGTGTAGAATTTGCCGTTATGGAAACAGGTCTGGGAGGAAGCTGGGATGCCACCACAGCCCTCCATACGGATTTGGTGCTGTTCACCCCCATTGACCTGGATCACCAAGCCGTACTGGGGCCAACTCTTGCCGACATAGCCGAGGACAAGGCAGGTGCCATGCGCCCTGGCTGCCCTGCTCTTTCCCTGCCCCAAGCCCCGGCAGCGCAAGCCGAACTTAGTAACGTAGCCCAGCGTACAGGTGCGCAGCTTACCATTCTGCCCGCAGCCCTCCCCCTGCCGGAAGCTATTCTCTCCGGCAAAAGGCCCCTCACCCTGTTAGGCTCTCATCAATTTGCCAATGCTCGCCTGGCCCTTGCCGGTTGGCAGCACCTGACAGCAATCCCCAAGCATACCCTGACAGCCACCTCTCCTCTTCGCCACCTGCCGCCGGCTCTCCCGCAATACGAGGAAGATGGCCTCTGTTCCGCCTGGATTCCAGGGCGAATGCAAAGAATAGCCCCGGCAGGCCCGCAAGCCTCTGCCTCTCTCTGTTCTTTAGGAAGGCCCCCCCTTCTGTTGGATGGGGCCCATAACGCACACGGCCTGGCAGCTCTGGGGCTTTCTCTGGCACGGCTTGGCATTGCCCCCGCAGCCGTGGTATTTTCATGTCTCATAGACAAAGACCCAGCCCTCACCATTCCCCACCTGCGGGCTATGTCCACTGGGCCCATTTTCGTTCCCCCCATTGTTGACAATCCCAGAGCTATGCCTCCCGATGAGCTGGCGCATCTTATTGGTATTAACGCACAGCCCGTTCACTCCTTGCGTGAAGCCCTCACGCTGGCAGCCGAGCACATGGCAGACCGCCTCCCTGAAGCCTTTTCCGGCAGCACCCCCCAAAGCCCCTTGCTGGTATGCGGCTCTTTGTACTTACTGGGAGAATTTTTTGAACTCTTTCCAGAATTTTTGGAAAGTCCTAGTGCTTACTTGCAAAAGTAAGCACTACAAAATCCGACTTGTTAATTTATTTTTACCATTATTGAAATTGGAACTGCGCATACATGGATTTTACTCACGAATTTCTACCTCTTCTGGAAAAAATGCTCTGGCCCCTCTTCCGGCTCATCCTTGTTATGGTTGTCGGTATGGTGGCTGCTCACCTCATTGAGGCCTTGCATTGGACCCGCTTTATAGCAAGGCTTGCCTTGCCTCTCATGCGGATAGGGCATCTGCGTGAAGTAGCCGCAGCCTCCTTTTCCATGGCGTTCATCTCTCCTGCCGCCTCTAACGCTCTGCTCGCAGAAGCCTATACTACAGGTGAAATTTCCCGCCGGGAGCTTGCCTTTGCCAATTTGTTCAATAGTACTCCCACCTTTCTCGTGCACTTGCCCACCCTCATGTCCATGGCCTTCGCCTTCCTTGGCAAGTATGCCTTCATTTATGTCGGGCTTACCTTTACCGCTGCCGCACTACGCACAAGCTGCACAATGGTAGCAGGATGGCTATTCTTGCCGCCAGCACCCCAAGGTCAACGTACCGCGCCCGTTATTCCTGCAAAAAAGGATCAGCCCGATCTTATCCGCATAACACTTCGGCATGTCAAAAAACGCCTCTTCAAACTTTTGCTTTTTACCATACCCATCTATTGCCTGGTTTTTGCCATGCAGCAGGCTGGCTGGTTCACCATTGCAGAGCAGTTCATGGCACGGCATATAGGCATATTTCCTTTTTTACAGCCTGAAGCAGTGGGCATAGTTGTTCTCCACCTCGCGGCAGAATCCGGTGCTGCCTTCGCAGCCGCCTCTTCGCTCATGGCAACAACTTCCCTGCACCCACCAGAAATTATCATGGCTCTCCTTGTGGGCAATATCGTGTCATCACCCATGCGGGCCTTTCGACACCAACTGCCCTCCTATGCCGGATTTTTTACCCCGGCCCTGGCCTTTCATCTCGTTGTCATGAACCAGGCGTGCCGAGTGCTCAGCCTTGCAGTGGTAACATTTTTATACTACACACTGGCGGGAACATGAAAAGTCTGATGGTTGATACAAGCTAATCAAACCATAACCCTTTAACTCCGGGTAGTTCCAACATTTCTATAACATCTTACCAGAGATACTCCCATGTCACTCCTAGATAAATTACACATTGACAGCTTTCTGCTTTCACTCTTAGCCGCTGTTGGCGTGGCTACCATTGCCCCCTGCGAAGGGGCAACAAAAACCCTTTTCGATGCCCTGACAACAGCAGCAATCGCCCTGCTCTTTTTTATGCATGGAGCCAAGCTGTCCCGTGAGGCCATCATGCAGGGAATTGGCCATTGGCGATTACACTTATGCATATTTTTCAGTACCTTTGTCATATTTCCTTTGGTCGGCTTATGTCTGAATATTTTACCTGCCTCCTTTCTGCCGCCAGAACTGTATTCAGGATTTTTATACTTGTGTGCCTTGCCGGCCACCGTGCAGTCGTCCATTGCCTTCACTTCCATTGCAGGCGGAAATGTCGCGGCTGCGGTATGTAGCGCCTCCGCGTCAAGTATTCTTGGCGTATTTTTATCTCCACTACTGGTGGGGCTGCTAATGGCAGCGCAAGATGGCTCCCCTGATATGCTGCATGCGGTTTTTTCAATTATGTTGCAGCTTCTTCTCCCCTTTACGCTGGGTCATTTGGCCCGCCCGCACATTGGGGCGTGGGTGGACAAACACAAAAAGATCATCGGCAAAACCGACCGAACCTCCATCTTACTTGTGGTATACACAGCTTTTAGCGAAGCGGTTGTTCAAGGGCTTTGGAGCCAATTGACTGTATGGTCGCTGCTAAGCGTCTGTGTCGCATCCCTCATTATTCTTGCCATTATGATTGGTATAACCACATACGGGGCAAGATTTTTTGGATTCAGCAAACCGGACGAAATTGCCATTATCTTTTGTGGCTCGAAAAAAAGCCTCGCAACAGGCGTACCCATGGCAAAGGTGCTTTTTCCCGCCGCCTCTGTGGGTATGATGGTACTGCCGCTTATGATCTTCCACCAGATTCAACTTATGGTCTGCGCTACCCTTGCGACTCGCTACGCCCGGCAAGCAGCTCAAAAAACACTGGGGGAGGGAACCGTAACTTAGTAGAGCATTACGCGCTGGGGGAGGGAACCCCAAGGGCTTGAAGCCCTTGAGTTTCCCTCCCCCAGACCCCCACCCACCTGATCCGCAATTAGAATTGGGTGTATAGTGGAACCGACGCTATAAAAATGATAATATTATGTTTTATGCAGCACGTGCAGTGATGTGAGTAAAATTTATCCACAATTCCCCGAGTGATCTTTACTCGTACTGTATATATTCTGTATAATCAGTATATTATGTTTTGGCATGACGTTTGCTTCAATAAAATCAGATTGTAAAGCTCTGTTTTGCAATCCGGTAACTGGAGATCGTATGAAAAAAACAGTTCTGTTTACAATACTAGCCCTGATTCTTACGCTGGGTATTGTCTCCTTTGCAGTGGCACATCATCACAGCGGTGATGTCTATACCCATCACGGGAATCAATATTCCATGCCGTAGGGCTGTTTATCAAACGGTAAAGCAGCCTGAAAGCACATAATGAAACAAGTGAAGAGAATTTACCCAGGTAGCGGGTAAATCATCTTGATAGTGATAACTATAGCATACTGTTCATGGGTATTCTGCACAGCACTGAAGTACAAGATTACTAGGTAGTGTCGCCAAATGCAGATATTTTGTTCTCTGCCAAGGAAAAAACATTTTTTATGAAGGGAGTGTACTCTTTGGTATTCGACCGAAATAAAAAGTTTTTCTGACGCTGGCAAAGGGCAAAAGAACCTATTTTACGAGACTATCTACAAAGGTACCCCTCAACTTCCTTTTTTCAACCAGTTCGCTGGATTTATCATATATGTTTACCGCAAAGTTGGCTTATGCCTGCTTTGACCTCCAAAAAAACACCTTGCCCTCGGAAAAGCCGGTTTTCCGAGGGCAAGGTGTTTTTTTAGGCATCCTCTTAGTATCAAAAAGGAAGTGTACTCTTTGGTACTCGACCGGAATAAAAAATGTTTCTGACGCTGGCAGTGGGCAAAAGAACCTATTTGGCGACACTATCTAACAGACTGTCTCATTTTTTAGGGCCGGCTCCATGCGAGTTGTGGAGCATTTGCGGTTGCTCAAAAAACCATTATTTTTTGACAGATTTTCAAAAAGAAAGAAATTCCGGTAAAAATTCCGGGATTCCTACCACAGCAGTCCGAAAAATGATGCGCGGTGCATCATCCAATTGAAACTTCCTACTGCTTCATCCCCTTTAAAGCCTCGTCAACCTGCTGGATGATCTCGCGCACCGCATGCGCCTCAATGCCCACAGTTGCGGCAGCAGCCAACAAATCGGCTTCGTTTATGTCCCGGCCTTTATTGTTGACCATGCAGGTCTGCTCCCCGTTGATGCCTTCGGAAGGGGTGAGGTCATACGCTGGGGCCATGCGCCACTGGTTCTCTTTATCCAGCAGGAAGGAAAAATTCTTGGAGTGGTCGTCCTTGTTGCCGGAATGCACATTGAACACCATAAGCCGCACCATCTTCACCACTTCGCGCATGTCCTTGGTCAGAATCAGCGTCAGGCGCAGCAGACTTTCATAGGTCAACGACGGCTCACGATGTGAAGCATGCAGCAGACCGCAAGCCGTATGCACGTGCACCTTCATGCCCTGCTGCCTGTCGAAGCGTTTAACGCCGAAGTACCCCGGCGAGTTTGCGGAGGGAAAAAGATGCGTCTCGGGCATATCAAGCCCGGCCTCTCTGGCAGCTACGGAGTGGGTGTATTCCACCAGCCCCGCATCCGGGGATTCGTGTACGGAGCGAAACTTGATGATCCACGGTTCGCCCTCGCCCTGCGGAACAATGCGGTAGCCGCCTGTGACATTGACCAGGATTTTTGGCCTGGCCCCGGCTGACGAGCCATTAAGCTGTATGAGCCTGTCGAGCTGCTCCGCATCCACAGGAGCATCCCGCAAAACCTGAAGAGACTCTTCAGCCAGAGCATCCAGTTCGGCCACGGAAACATTGCTTTCCTCGCCCTGTCCGATGGCCGGGGTATATTCCAGCGCCCCCATGCCGTGCGTGCCCACCATGGCCAGACGCTGCAGAGGCAGGCAGGAATGCAGTGAAGTCCCTTTCTTGCGCAAAGCCCTGTCCAGCAAAAGCAAGCCCCAGCCGTCCGGCAAGCTGTCGTTGAAGACGCCGAAGAGGCCGTCAAAAGTGCGCTTGGGGTCTTCTTTGACCTCCGGGCTGAGGGGAAGCTTGAACGGCGAGATGTTGATTCCCGCATCAAGAAATTCTTGCGCGTACTGAAACAGCACGGCTCCGTTCTGGGCCGCAAGCTTGCCCACATAGCGCCGCAGACCGTGGGAATGCAAGTGAACGTCAAGATTCATGGCGCTTTCTCCTGGCTCTTTTGCGGGGCGTGGCCGCTTTTGTCACGAATAGGTTTTCCGGGCGCGGTGGGCTGAACAAGGCCGCAAAGGCCTCAAGGTCATTGAGCACCAGTGCAATAGATAAGAGAGACGTCAGAGAGATCTCTCCCGTCGTCTCAAACCGCTTAACAGAGCCAAGGGATACGCCACTGCGTGCCGCCAATTCCTTTTGGCTCATATTGAGCGCAAGACGTCGCACTTGCGCTCTGGCGGCGAGATCGTGCCGGATTTCCTGCGGTGTTTTTAGCATAACATCTAACATAGTAGCTCTTATTTGATATTTTTATTATAATAGCTAAAATATGAGACTCTTTCAATAGATAATCCCAAAAAATAAGTTGAGTGTTCTTTTAGCCGCAACATTGCCGGGTTGAAGAATTACATAACACGGTATTCGTCTCACTGGATACAGCGAGACAAATACCGTGTTATGATAATAAGGCCATTGCACAGCAGCCTCTGATTGAGCTCATTTGACAACAGATATTGAACGTTTTTCCCTCCAACATATAACACCCTCCTGAACAGTACCCCACACGTAGTAGCTGCTGTAGCTATCTTCAACAGATAGGTTATTGTTGTTAAGCATGTACACTGTATTCGTTTCTGGTTCTGTAACCAAAAGAAGAGCGTGGTCTGCTCCCACTCCCCCAACGAGCGCTAGTTTCATGTTATCTTTTGGAACTCCCGCCTCCAACAATAACGCATATTTGTATAGCGCTATATCCTCACAGTCACCACCCCAGTTTCGTATAAATTCTCTGGGACTTTGCCATGTCTCCCTAGCCTCCCCATCCTCCTTAGAACTTATCCATAAATAAGGATGTTCGCGGTCAATAGCTGCGTCAAATGCCTTTTTTGCTCTGGGTCGAGGACATAAGAGTCCACTCCCTCCGCAAAAAAACCATTTTCCTTGCT
>JAVBJS010000019.1:0-10994 GCA_031546885.1 Desulfovibrio sp. | reverse complement strand
GCGGCGTGCCTTTATTTCAAAGCAGCTTCTGCTTTGAAATCATTCGATAAAAATTATGTCTTCTCTTGGCATTGAGCTCTTAAGAGCCTTCGGAAGACTTTTTAAGGGAAGACTAAACTGAATTTGCTGTATTGTGCAACGAACTCAAACTCTGATTGCGCTAGCAAGCGCCTAGAAGTGGACAGCGCAGCGTGCCTTTCTTTCGAAAAAAAACTGCCTTTAACAACAGCCTATCACAATACTAACCCGAGATCACCATGCCAGAACTGACCCGCCTTGCCATTAGCGCAGATGACGATAACGCCGACCTTTTGCTTGCCCTTCTTGCCATTCATGTTCCCCACGGCTGGGAGGAGCAAACACTTCCCACAGGTGAAGTGGAGTGCATTGTGCATTCCGGGCACCCCGGCTTTTGCCGGGAGCTGTCGGAACTTTTGCAGAGCAGTATTCCGACCATACGCATTGAATCAACTGTTATTCAGGAAGAAAACTGGGCAGAAGCCTGGAAGGAATTTTTCACCCCTGTGGAGGGAGGAGATCTCTTTTTAGTACTGCCTCCCTGGATGCAACAGGAACTGGCGGCAACCAGCCGTATTCCCATTATTATTGAGCCAAAGACCGCCTTTGGCACGGGGCACCACGCAACAACAGCCTTGTGCCTTGAAGTTATTTCTTTTTTACTCACGCACCTGCGAATTTCGCCGGAAACGCGGTTTTTGGATCTTGGCACGGGCTCCGGCATTTTGGGGATTGGCTGTGCAAAGGCAGGCTTGACGGGCGAAGGGCTCGATATTGACCTTGCGGCTGTCGACAATGCCGTGGAAAATCGTGAGATCAATGCTGTCCCGGCTTCTCAATTTGCTCTTGCCAGGGGCGGCATAGAGGCAGCGACAGGAACATACGACCTCATCCTTGCCAATATCCTCGCGGCTCCGCTGCGAGATATGGCAGCCGACATAGTTGCTGCCATGCATGAGAGAGGCATTCTGGTGCTTTCCGGTATGCTGGCTATTCAGGCGGATTCTGTGGCGGAAGTATATCAAGCGCTTGGGCTTCCTCAGCCGCAACGCTTTGCCCGCGACGAGTGGGTTGCCCTGCTTTTTGAACGATAAGACCGAGAATATGCAGCACACCCGTGAAAATGATCTCATGCACATGTATGCCCGCATGCTCGCTCACTTTGGCCAGAGCCACTGGTGGCCGGGTGAGCATCCCTTTGAGGTGGCGGTAGGGGCAATACTGACGCAAAATACTATGTGGCGCAACGTGGAAAAGGCTCTTGCTCTACTGAGGGAAGCCAATGCCCTCAGTCCTCTTGCCATGTGGAACATGCCTGAGCGCCAACTTGAAGAAGCGATACGACCTTCTGGTTTTTTTCGACAAAAGACCATCAAACTTCGCAATTTACTTTGTTACTTCGCAGAAGCGGCAGAGCAGGCAGCCCCCCCGGATGACAAAGAACTTACCTTCTTGCAGTATAAGGATACCGAGGAGCTGCGGGAAGACCTGCTGGGCATTCGCGGCGTGGGCCCGGAAACGGCGGATTCTATTTTGCTGTACGCCCTTGGGCGTCCGGCCTTTGTTGTGGATGCGTATACCCGCAGAATATACAGCCGCCACGGTTTTTTACCGGACGATGTAGACTATGCCGAACTGCGTGAGTTTTTTACCGATGTTTTGCCGGAAGATGTTGCGTTGTTTAATGAATATCACGCGCTCATTGTGCGTACAGGAAATACGTATTGCAAAAAGGGAACTCCCCTGTGTGCGGCCTGCCCGCTGGGAGATCTGCTCAATGCCTGATTCCTTGCGATCTCTTTTGGGGCTCTGTCTGCTCTGCGCAATGCTGTGCGCCAACATATTGGAACAGACTGCAATTGCCGCGGAACCCTCCCTTGCCAATATCGAAAAACGTATTGACGGGGAACTCAAGAAGGCGGCAGAGCGGCGAGTCAGCCTTGAGCGCTTGACCACCCAGGAACGCGACGCCAATGAGGCTCTTGCCGCTACGGAGAGCCGTATTCACCAGATTGAGGCAACCCTTGAAACGCATGGTTTTCAAATTACCACCCTTGCCAAGGATGATTCCTCAGCCGGTGTCGAGTATGAATCCATTTTGCAAGAACAAGCTCATACCGAAAAAATTCAGGCAGATACCATGGCTCTTTTGTGGAGTGTGGTGTGCAAACGCCAAAGCATCGGCAGCCGTGAAATGGCGGATTGGGCTCAGGCAGATCGAGATTACGCCTGGTCGCGAGAGCTCTACACAGCCCTTGAAAAATATAGAATCCAGCTTGAGAATCAAGCTGTTCAACTCAAAAATGTTTTGGAGCGACGCGAAAAATTGGCTGTAGAGATGCAAAAGCGGCTACGTTTCATTGAACAGGAAAAAAAAGAACTGCTTCAGACGCGGCTTGAATATTCACAGCGCCTTGCTACACTCAGGCGCGAAAGAAGTTCCACAGAGGCAGATCTTGAGCAGGTGCTTTCCCTGATAAGCAGTTTAAATTTTCAGCTTGAGCAGGTTGGGGCCAAGATTGAAAACCAAAAAGGCCACCTGCCGTGGCCGGCCACCGGAAAAATGCGGCAAGCGTATGCCCCGGCAGCAACCCCGGCCATGCGCGGCATCGGCATAGCCACTCAAGAAAAGCAAGAAGTTTACGCCGTTGCCGGCGGTAAAGTAGTTCATAATGATGTCTTGCGCGGCTTTGGAACAGTGCTTATCTTGCAACATGGAGCGGAGTATTATTCGCTGTACGCCTTTTTAGGCAGCAGCCCGCTTAAGGTTGGAGAAGAGATTGTATCTCGTGCACGCGTTGGGACAGTAGGATATTACCCTGCTTTAGACGGGCCGGGGCTGTATTTTGAATTGCGTTTTAAGCAAAAAGCCATTAATCCTGAGCAGTGGCTTGCGCCATTATAATATACTACGGTCTCACGCTCGTGGGAGGAGTTTACATGCATTTGATAAAACGGACTGCACTCGTCTGTGTTCTTCTGGGCCTTGGCTTTCTTGCTCTTGGCAATACAAGCGCAGGCAAATACGATTATATGAAACGGTTTACCAAGGTTTTCGATCTGGTGCGCGATGAATATGTGCGCGATATTCCAAACGAAGACCTCATGGACGGTGCCGTTAAAGGCATGCTGCAAAGCCTTGATCCTCATTCCGCTTTTCTTAGCAAGAATGAGTTCAAGGAAATGCGAGAAACTACCACAGGCGAATTTTTTGGGGTGGGCATAGAGCTTTCCACGGAGAATAATCAGCTCATCGTTGTTTCTCCTATTGAGGATACCCCAGCCTTTAAGGCCGGTGTAAAATCTGGAGACCTGATTCTCGCTGTGGATGGTCAGCCAACACAAGACATGTCTTCGCAGGAGGCAGTCTCTAAGATCCGTGGGCCCAAGGGCTCTGAGGTGGAGTTGCTTATCTTGCACAAAGACAGCAAAAAACCTCAGGAAATCAAGATTATCCGTGACGCTATTCCCCTCATTAGCGTTAAATCCCGCTTTTTGGATGAGGATGGTTTTTTGTGGGTACGCCTTACACGCTTCAGTGAGCGCACCACCGAAGAATTACTAGAAGGCATAAAGAACATGAGCAAGAAGGCCCCCATTAAGGGGATTGTTCTGGATTTGCGTAATAACCCTGGCGGGTTGCTTAATCAGGCCGTGTCCGTCTCAGACGTGTTTTTAAAACGCGACAGTATTGTAAGTATTCGTGGGCGTGGCGGCAAGGTAGCTCAAAACTTTGAGGCAAAGGCCAACGCAACAGACGTTGTCTGCCCCATGGTTGTCCTCATTAACTCCGGCACAGCCTCGGCCTCTGAAATTGTTGCTGGAGCCTTGCAAGATCAGTCCCGTGCCGTAGTACTTGGTGAGCGTTCCTTTGGTAAGGGTTCGGTACAAAATGTTATTCCTCTGGAAGATGGCTCGGCTGTCAAGCTGACTATCGCTCTATACTACACGCCAAAGGGCCGCTCCATTCAGGCAGAAGGTATTGAGCCAGACATTGTTGTTCCCTTCGAAGTGCCTTCTGAAGATGCGGCAAAGCTTCCTCGCTTCAATTCTCCTCGTGAAAAAGATCTTTCCCGTCACATAGAAAACGGGAGCAAAGGCAAGATTGACAAGGATAAAGCAGATTCCGAAAAAGGCACGGTAGTAGCAAACAAGAATGCGACTGACAAGAACGCTACAGACAAGAACGCCCCAGAGCCAAAGCTTGTGGAAGAAGAAACGCAAACATACCTCACCAAGGACAACCAACTCCGCATGGGCTTGCAAATGGTGCGCGGTTTGCCAAAGATAACAGAAATCCGGGCGAAGTAGGCGCTGCAGAAAACGCTGAAGGGTAACGATTTTGGGGGAGGTTTCACCTCCCCAGCCCCCACCAGCAAAGGGAGTGGCCCCCTTTGCCCTCCCAAGGCCATTGCACAATAGCCCTTGTGTGAGCGCTATATAAATATTGGGGGAGAATGGGCACAGGTTCTGTGGAAATCGTTTTCCCAGCGGGTACGCGGCAGAGCCCCGCTTCTTTCCGATCAAATCAGCGTTTTCCTTGATTGAGGTATCATGCCTGCCAGCAAGCAGCCCCCTGCAAAAAAGAATGCTCCTACCAAGTCGGCTCGATCTTCTTCCTCTTCTTCACGCAAAAAACCGCGTCCCAAGAATAACGCAAAAGGGTTTCATTCCGCCCTTATCACCGCCTTTTTAGCCGGGCTTTTTGTTGCCACCCTCTTCTTTTGGAATATGTATGTTTCGCAAAAAAAACATGCAGAGGCCACCCCCCAGGCTATCGCAGCAAAAAACGCTGGCACCAAGTCTCGCGGGCAACAGGCGCTTTCAACTAACTCCAGTCAGCTTACGCCATCGCTTTTGCCTCCCATCAATAAGGATGGAAGCCCAAAGCCAGGCTCGCAAAATTCTCCCAACACCCCATCGACAACCACTTCTGTTAAGCCAAAAGTGTCACTGGAACCTTCTCAAGCCGGCTCTGCTTCCAAGGCTTCGGGCGACCCCACTCCCGCCGGAGCTCCTTCAGCCGCTCCCCTTGAGGTGCCACAAGTGTCAAAAGCACTTGCAGAAGGTTCCCAGCGTATCCCCACAACCGTCGAACGGTTGCCGTATGAAGAAGGATTGAAAATATCCCTGGATGATCGCATTCGGCAGATTGATTACGCCCTCATGCAGGCCGCCTGGGCACAAAAGCTTCCCCCGGGCAGTGTGCGCGTTGCCGTTGTGGAAAATCGGCTGGAGGGTATAGAACCCTATCATTTTCAAACAGTGGATATTGTGCCGGGGCCGTCTGACAAGGCCTTTCTCAAGGCCTTACGGGAGTCCCTTCAGGCCTGGGCCACCACGGCGCGCCTTACTCGCGTTAATAATGACCGTTGGGTTATTTCCCTCAACAACCTTGAAACGCATACGCTTCGCTTGCACCCGGAAAAGAAGGAATTTGCCGATGCTCACCCCCAGAGTGCGGCTTCCCTTCGGCGACGAGAACCCGGAGAACCCGCCCGGCTCGTCATCGTCATAGATGATCTTGGTGCCAATATGGGCGCTATTCATCAATTGCTGGCCCTTAAATTTCCTGTCACCTTTGCCTTTTGGCCCCATGCATTTTATACGCGAGATGGAGCAGAGGCGGCTCATCGCGCCGGGCAGGAAATTATTATCCACCAGCCTATGGAGCCTATGGGCTATCCCCAGGTACAGCCAGGGCCGGGGGTATTACTGGCAGGAGCCTCGCGTGAGCGTATTCAGGCCATCCTCGCTGAAAATATTCCCAAGGTTCCCCATGCTGTAGGGCTTAATAACCATATGGGATCACGATTTACCCAAAGCAGCGAAGGGGTGCAAGCAGTACTGGAAGTGCTGGAAGAGCGGGGACTTTTCATGCTCGACAGCCTTACTCACCCCCGGTCCATCTTTTATAAAGAGGCACAGCGCTACAATCTCAAAACGTATCAGCGCCAAGTGTTTCTTGACGTTGAAGCCACCCGGTCAAATGTGCTCTATCAACTCAAGCAGGCCGAACGCATAGCTCTCCTTACCGGGGAGGCCATTGCCATAGGGCATCCGCTCCCTGCAACCCTCGCCGGACTTGCTGAATGGCAATCTACCCGTGATGTGACTGTGCAGATAGTGCCCTTGAGAAACTTGCATCACGAGTAATGTATTTTTGAGGAGTTTCAGAATAAAGGAACGCTGCGCTACTCGCTTGCGGGCACCTGCTGCGCAGTTGCCAGAGCCCATTGCATAATGGGCTCAAGATGGATCAAACTTATACCCGACACTATATATAGAAATAATATATTCCCGCTCTGGGGCAACAATTTCCAATTTCCGTCGCAAATTTTTGATATGCGTATCAATGGTACGGTCAGTTACAATACGTCCATCATCATAGAGGGCTGTGAGGAGCTGATCGCGTGAGAAAACTTTACCCGGGTGCAGGGTGAGCAACCGAAGCAGACGAAACTCACCGGGAGTCAGATCAAGCGCTTTTCCGTTGTAAAAGAACTGAAACCCGTCTGCATTCATGGTAAAATTTGACTGGGTGGAACTGCGAAACCCTTCTGTTATTACGGCCCCGCCTACCGAGCGAAGCCGTCTGAGAACAGCCTTCACGCGGGCAACGACCTCACGCGGGCTAAAAGGCTTGCAAATATAATCGTCCGCTCCAAGTTCCAGCCCAATAAGTCGGTCTATCTCTTCCACTCGCGCTGTAATCATAATAATCGGCACTTGCGAAAAGGTGCGTACCTCACGACAAATATCCATACCATTTTTACCTGGCAGCATCAGGTCGAGCAAGATCAAATCGGGATTTTCCTGTCGCAGAATCTCAACCGCATCGCCGCCTTCATGAAGTATACGCACGCTAAATCCTTCGGCATGCAGATAGTCTTCCAGCAAACTTGCGAGTTTTGGCTCATCTTCAATAACAAATACGCAGGGAGGGGAGGAGGTGCAGGGAGCTTGCTTCATAGGAGGGGTTGTCGTAATATGCCGGTTAAGAAGAATGATGTATTACAATTACCAAGTAAAGGAGCGAGTCATGATTGTTATAGTGGTAAAACTTACCGTCTCAGAAGAAAAGAAAGAGGAGCTTATAGCCATTATTCAGCATCTTGTTACATGCTCGCAAAAAGAAGCCGGCAATATTGAATATAATCTCTATGCAAATTCCGACAATGCCAATTCCTTTACCATCATCGAAAAATGGAAAGATCAGGCCGCATTCGACTTCCATGAGCATACAGAACACTTTGTCAATAATATAGACAAACTCGTAAGCCTCTGCTCCTCTCCTCCGGTTATGGATAAGCTTACTCTGATGAACGCATAGGTGTAAATAAAAACAGAAACTAGTAGCCGTGTAACGCTTAACAATACATTTTGGTGAAGCCAGAGAGAGTCATTTCGAGCTCTCCCAAATCCGGCAGAGATTTCCATTTCTGTACCCGGAGCTTATTTTTTGCAAAGAAAAGCGTTACTCGGCACTAAGGCAGTGTAACTTTGAAATAGTCCACATGCTGTATTTATGCAGGAGCCCAGTGTAACCGCAAAATAAGATTTCCTAAGGCCCTGATGTCTGTTGGCAAAAAGGGACTGCAAACTTGGCCGTTCAGTAATACACCTTGCTATACAAAGCATATCCCCCCTGATCTGCGCCATAGAAACAATGCCATTCTTAAAACTTATCCATAAATAAGGATGTTCGCGGTCAATAGCTGCGTCAAATGCCTTTTTTGCTCTGGGGCGAGGACATAAGAGTCCACTCCCTCCGCAAAAAAACCATTTTCCTTGCTCTTGCCACACGCTCTCCTTATTTATGGATAAGTTCTTAGACTATTTCACCGCTAAACTGCTTGAGAAACAGCCCCTAATGGGTGGTATCATTAGCAACGCGAGCATTGCGCTCTGTGGCTTCCTGGGCAGAGGCGATGTGTTCTTTTACGGCATCGCTATTTTTCCATTCCCTATAGAGTTGCAGCCACAAAGAGTATTCCATAAAAGCTTCATCAAGCTGCTCTTCATGCGACTGCACCCATGAGCTGAACAGTTGCAGCTCCAGATGAAAGCGGGTGCTGTCAAAAACTTCTCCAATAAGGGCCTCTGGCAAAAGCACACCGTCTATCTCGCTGGCGACAAAGAGACACACCGCGTTGAGGGAAGTTTTGTGGTTAATTTCTGTGCTATTGAGGCGTTCAGCAAGTCCTGCCAAGTGCCCGTAATGCGTGCGTAATTTAGCAAGTGCCATGTCCGGCAGGCGAATTATAAGGGTATCGTCTTCTGTTTCTTCAACAAAATAAAACCGAAGCCAGTTCTCAAACATGACTACTTCAGTAATTCGCGCCAGGGCAGTTTCAAAGTTGGGCTTCATAGTAGAGATCCCCCATAATTTTCACAGTTGAAATGCTCGCGCCTGTATGAAGAAAGAAGCACCGCTTGCGCAAGCTACGCCAAAATTCCCGGTTCGCAACAATATTACTCGCCGCACCCGCCAGAGCAACAGCCCGAAGATTCTTCCCCGGAATGGGAAGAGCATCCCCCACCGCAGCCACCACACCCGCCGCCTCCGCCCCCCAGGGGAACGGCAGATTCAACAGAAAATCCCATATACGAAAGGTCTATATGTATGGATTGAGCCGTTGCCAACAGCTCACTGTTGATACAAAAGGTATGGTCATGCACGGTAAGAACGGTATCCGTCTCATGCGGATTATCAAGGGCAAGAGCAAGGCGGGGCCCGCTGCATCCACCTGGGGCCAAATACACACGCAAGGGACTTTTTTCTTTTCCGTCAAAATACGCTGCCAATTCTTTTACAGCGCTATCACTGAGAGTTAGCATACCACCGCCATAGAGAAGGACAACTTTTTCACATGCTCCCCTTTTTAAATAATAATGAGTGTTCAGGAAATATTAAGGCTTCCCAAAGGGAATTTTTCTTTGGAAAGGAGTTTTGGAGGAGCAAAGCTCCTCCAAAAAAACAAAAATAGATTAAATCAATGCGTTCCTAGTGTCCAGTAGAGCAACCACCGCTGGAAGCACAACCGCCACAACCGCCAGCCCCGGCTCCCGGCAGAGGGTTGCCAGGCTCCACATTAAAGCCCATATGCGAATAATCAATGGTAACTGTAGCAACCTGCTTATATAAATCTGTATTTATACAAAGCGTATACCCTTGATCTTCAATAACAGTATCATCATCACCTGACTCGTCCAGAGCCAGCATCAAGCGTGGGCCGCTTCAGCCGCCGGCTGCAAAATAAATGCGAATTGTTCCGGGGGTTTTGCCATCGAAGTAGCTATCAAACTCTTCTTTGGCCCGGGTGGTCATTTTTATCATATATCCTCCTGTAGTTGCTCACAAAAACACCTATACCGCAGGGGCTGTACATTAAGTCAATATCAGCCATCCTTGCTATCAGGTAAAGACGAGGGAGCGGTTTGTCAATCCCCTTTTAATTTCTTATGGAATAAGAGACTTGCCAATAACCTCTCCCCTCATATATAAAAACTATACAACACAGCCTTGTGAAAGGGTTTTACCTCTTTTTGAAACCCCGCACAGAACACTATAAAAATATCCGAAAACACATGAATATTTGCTTTTGCAACACAAATCGTGCCTGGGGAGGAGGGGAAAAATGGCACCTGGAAACCGCCCTCGCCGTGGCTGCACAAGGGTGGCGATCCTTTGTTATCTGCCATCCCAAGGGAGAGTTGTATAAAAAAGTATGCAACGAGCCCTCCCTTACCGCCATTCCCCTCGCCCTTAACAGGCTTTCCTTTCTCTGTCCCGCCATTCATGTTCGCCTTGTCGCCTTGTTCAGAAAGGAAAATATTCAATCAGTTATCATGAACCTGCCGATAGATGTTAAATGCATTGCCCCCGCAGCCAAACGGGCAGGAGTGCGCCATATCATCTACCGCCGGGGGAGTGCATTACCCGTGCGCAACTCCTGGCTCAATCGCTGGCTGCTGGGTTCTGTCATCACCCGTCTGCTTGTCAATTCCGAAGAAACGCGCCGTATGGTTTTGCAACAAAACCAGAATATTATTCCTGAAAATCGTATCACTCTCTTGCCAAATGGCATAGACACGGCTCATTTTGACGCTCTTTTTAGCGCGGCCCAACCCCTTACTTTGCCAATATCCAGAACAACTTCCGCCAAGACTACGTCTTCTGACAACACGCCCCTTGCCGCCGCAGCCCTTGATATAATCGCCCAGAATACGCCCTCCCCACATAACCGTCCCATTGTTCTTGGCAATGCAGGCCGCCTAACCACTCAGAAGGGTCAGCATTTCCTCCTGCACCTGGGCGCAACCCTTGCAGCAAAAAACTGCGATTTTCACCTTGTCATAGCGGGAAGCGGCGAACGGGAAAAAGAACTGCGTGCCCTTGCGCAGCAACTGGACATTACTCACAGGGTGACCTTTACCGGCTTTATGGACAACCTCGCTCCATTTTGGCACAGCATTGATGTCTTTGTACTCACCTCGCTATGGGAAGGCTTTGGGTATGTTCTGCTGGAGGCCATGCTTGCCATGCGGCCTGTGATAGCGTGGCAAACCAGCAATATCCCTGAGCTCATTACTCATGGGAAAAACGGCCTTCTCATTCCATTACCACAACCCACTGAAAATATTGATATGGCTGACATGGCTACCGCTGTCATAGCCCTTGCCGAAGATACGGCTCTCCGGCAGCGCATGGGAGAAGAGGGACGCGCCTTCGCTCTCTCCAATTTTGCTCAGGCTCCCTTATTAGAAAAATTACAAGCCCTTATGCCATGAATACCTTGTTATTTTTCCTTAAACACAGCTACCCCAACGATTTAGAACTTATCCATAAATAAGGAGAGCGTGTGGCAAGAGCAAGGAAAATGGTTTTTTTGCGGAGGGAGTGGACTCTTATGTCCTCGACCCAGAGCAAAAAAGGCATTTGACGCAGCTATTGACCGCGAACATCCTTATTT
>JAVBJS010000102.1:0-26029 GCA_031546885.1 Desulfovibrio sp. | reverse complement strand
ATAAGGATGTTCGCGGTCAATAGCTGCGTCAAATGCCTTTTTTGCTCTGGGTCGAGGACATAAGAGTCCACTCCCTCCGCAAAAAAACCATTTTCCTTGCTCTTGCCACACGCTCTCCTTATTTATGGATAAGTTCTTAGTCTTCCTTAAAAAGTCTTCCGAAGGCTCTTAAGAGCTACATGCCAAGAGAAGACATAATTTTTATCAAATGATTTCAAAGCAGAAGCTGCTTTGAAATAAAGGCACGCCGCGCTGCTCGCTTGCGGGCGTCTGCTGGCGCATCCGCAGAGGCCATTGTGCAATGGCCTCTATGTAATGTAAAAATGTATTTTTAGGGCTTGCGACCTGCCAAATCTATCAAAAAAAGGGAAGCAGTACAAATGACTGCTTCCCCAAATATGATAGCTGACAGATGCAAAGGGTTATTATTGAGCGCCGGGAATGGCATCAGGATAAAACACCTGCTGTCCATTCAGCTTATAACCAGCAATGACAGCTTGTCCGCGTGGTGAAATAAGCCATTGAGCAAATTTTTGAGCTGCCTCATGTTTTACGTGAGGAAATTTTTGTGGGCTCACGGGAATTACTCCGTAAGGGTTGAAAAGGTTTTCGTCACCTTCAACAATAATTTCAAGCGTTGTAGGGGTTCCTGTGCCAAACTTACGCTGAATGTATGTTCCGCGGTCTGTCAAAGCATAGGCACCCTTTTCTTGAGCCATAGCAAGGGTTTTACCCATGCCTTGCCCAATGCTCATGTACCAGTCGCCTGCTGGGGCTTCAAAAACTATGGGAGTGTCTTTGCCAGCCTTTTGCACATTCTTTGTGGTTGATACAAGCGCTACGCCACTCTTTTTCCACAATTCCAATTCCTTGGCATGTGTTCCGCTATCGTCACCGCGAGAGATGAAGGAAAGTTTTTTATTGGCAATGGTGGTGAAGGCAGCACTAATGCTCTTGCCACCCTTGATTTTGCCTAAATCATCCGGTGAGCCGACCAGCACAAAATCATTATGCATTACCTTAAAGCGTTGTGTACCAAAGCCAGCCGCCACAAATTTTTCTTCACGGGCAGGGTCGTGCACAAAAAGCACGTCCACGTTGCCATCTTCTCCATCCCGCAGCGCAGCGCCAGTACCCTTGGCAATTACCTGCACGGTAATGCCGGTATCTTTAGTAAATTCAGGTAACAAGATTTCCAATAATCCAGAATCCTGTGTGCTGGTGGTTGTAGACATTTTTATTGTATCTGCAGCCTGCACACCCGTGGCTAACAAAAAAAACATGCTAACAGCGAAAATAAGTTTTTGCATACACTCCACCCTTGAGAGAGGTTTTTACGTTAATATTCCAAAATATCACGTATACAACCACACCCTCTTCCATATGTCAACAACAACATAGATGTAGAGTACGACATAACGATTCGAGCAATATTTTCGAGGCTGTCGCTACCGGTGCAACCGTTGGCGCAACACAGGCCAGACAAACCAGCACAGGGTCAGACCCAGCCCGGCGATATTGGCAAACCAGGCTCCAATAAAGGGAGTAACCATGCCCCGCTGCCCCATGGAAACACAGAAAATATTCACGCAGTAAAAAAAGAACACAAAAAAAAGAGCGTATCCCATCGCTTTATAGATATTGTCAGTTAGTTGGGAGATGGTCAGAGCAAGCATTCCCATAACAACAATAGAAAAAGCATAGGCAAGCTTGTTATGCCAGGCTGTGCGCAATCCTTCTACATTGGAACCCGCGCCCTGTAAGCGCTTGATGACCGTTGTCAATTCCCAGAAAGGAAGCTGCTCTGCATTGGCAATCGACTCTGTAACCTGAAAAGCCTTCAAATCCTGTTTTATAGGGAAGATCAGCTCCGCAAGCTGGGTTCTCTTGAAGGAATTGGGTTCAAGCTGTGTAACATACTGTAATACCCAGTGTTTTTTTTCAATACGAAAACGTGAGGCTTTTAAGATTTCAACAATACCAACACCGGAATCATCCAGACGATATACCAAAAGCTCGGTACCATCCTTGTGGTCAGGCCGCGCATGACCAACATGTAAAACCTGATTCCCATCCGTAAACCACAGGCCACCAACGGAGTCTCTGTCTTCCGGGTTTTTACCGCGCACCTGCTCCTGCCACATGCGCGTGGCAAAACGGTCACCTGCTACACCCACCACCTGTGAAAATACAAGCTGCCCACCCGCCCATATACAGCCATATATCAGCACAAAGCGAACCAGCACACCATAGGAAATGCCACCGGCCTGCAAGGCAGTAAGTTCCCGGCTGCGTTCAAGAATATTGAGCTGTACCACCAAGGCCAGTAAAAACACGGCAGGTAAAATTTGCGAAATGATACTGGGTGTTTTTATGATAAAAAAGGTAAAAATATCAAACATCCCAAGCCCTGCATTCAAAAAATCATCCAGTCGCTCAAAAATGTCACTTAAAAGATACAAGCCAGTACCCACAAGGAGTACCATAAAGACCAGGAAAATATTCTGGCGCACCAAATACAGCGTAAGAAGCCTCATGCCTTCTCCTTACGCAATAGCGTTCCCGCACATGATTTACAAAAATTTCTCATCGTTTCAAAGGAAAAGTTTGGCACCCGTTCTTTGCCAATGAGATAAATTCCCGCCAGCGCCATTACACTGAACAAAATATTGGCAAACCATAATCCGATGGATGGGGGAATAAGCCCACTTTCACCTGAGGTAAGCCCCATTGAAAATAAGCTATAATACACCAGAAACATCACAAGAGAAAGCACCACTCCCATCTCTCTTTTAACCCCTTCAAAGGCACAACCAAGAGGAACCGCAAAAATACCAAGAACAAGGCAGGCCACAGGCAAAGCCCAGCGCTTATGTATTTCAACAGAAACCTTCCCTTGATACCGCTTGGAAGGAGCATTTTGCTCTCTATTCATGCGTAAAAGATCATCCCAGGACATGTCCTTGGGTTTTGCCTCTCCCATGTCAATGCCTGAAAATGCCTTGCCAAGGTCAAAACGGACTACATAATCTTCAAACATAAGCGTACTGAACTGCTCACCCTGAACGCGATAAATGCGTCCATCGTATAATTTAAAAACGAGCTGCCCTTTTTGTTCATCCGTTGCAATATCCCCTCGTGGGGCAAGAATGGTGATGCTTGTACCGTCACTGCGCGTTTTATCTTCAAAAAGCACATGCTCAAGAACACCGCTTTCAGGGTCAACATTACGCGCAAAAAGTGTAAGCCCTGCAAGGATATCCTGATTAAAGACCCCTGGCTGTACAACTACCTTGGCACGCGATGTGGCAATTTCCAAAACTGTTGAGCGAAATTTACCCATACCCCAGGCAATACCATGCAGAGAAACAAAAAGGGCCAGCAACATGCAAACAAAAGAAAAAATCACCGGCCCGCGCAGCATCTGATAAATGCTGACGCCGCCCGCCTTCAGGGCTATCAATTCCCTGTCCGTACTCATACGCAAAAAGGTTACAAAAACACTCAGCATACAGGAAATAGGCAAAACCAATAGCAAAAACAAGGGCATCATGTATGCAAACAGCAATATCGTATCAATAAAATCGAGATTCAGGCGCAAAAACAATTCGCGCATGTGCAGTCCTCTGGCTATTACAATAAGCGTTAGCAAAGACACCACACACAATAAAAATGTCTGCACAAGTTCTTTCAGCACATAGCGCTGTAACAATGGGAAAGAGAAAATATTCAGAACAGTACCTGTTTCACACCCATTATTGTATTAATGAGAATCGGAAGGATTTTCTTCCGCCAAAATCCGTAAAAGGGCCTCTGTATCCAGAGGAGAAAGATTAAAACGCATGGCTGCTTCGTCTATTAAGACACTCCACGGTTTTTCCGGATGCTCTGAACGCACTTCTGCTATATAGGCTATGGCCCTACGTAATAAATCGGAATGAGAAATAATTGTATTCATTGTAATTCCCTGCCCCGCTTATATCTTCCCATATACTCCAAGCATATAGCTCTTGCAACTCCATACCCTTCTGTTACAGGAGCGCCCTTTCCTTACTTGCCTGCCTTTGCTTTTTGCAACATAGCCCACTTGGCCTTAGCGCGTGTAATGAACAGGCCACCATATAAACAGAAGAAGAAACTGGCAATTTTTATAAGAAACGGGAGTTCCGTCCAGCCAAAGGTTGTTTTCATCCAGGCGGCTAATGTTGTGAAAAACAGCATCTGAAAGATAAAGATTTCATAAGAACTCCGTCCAAGAGCCATGAGCCAGTCTGTCTTGGGTATGAAGTTTTCATAGTCCCGAATGGAAAAAACCAGCCAGGCCGTGAAGAAGAAGCCCAGGTAATGCTGAAAATACCAGTCATCTGCTCGAACAAGCCAAAAGTTCCAAAAATGGGCAGGGGAAGCTGTAGCATCACTTAAATAGCAAGTAGCGCCAATATACGCGATACTCATGGCTACAAGACAACGAAAGGTTATTTTTCCAAAGGGGTTATTATCCGCAAGCACTGCGCCAAGGCAGCAGGCAAAGAGATAGCGAAAATAAAATATACGATAAATAAACCGGGTTGAATCAACATCAATAAAGGCAAAAGGCAACTCCGCCACAACGCTGATAAGCAGAGCTACACCTAAAAACTTTATATCCGATCCAACCTTGCCCCGCAAAGACAGTACCAAGGGGAAAAAAACCAGATGCTGCACAATGAGGGAAACAAAATAGCCGCCAGGCCCAAGATATCCCATGAGCATTGTATTAAAAAACAGCTCGATACCTAATGACGACTGCGCCCACATGTAATAAAGGACAGTGACAACAGCATAGGGAATGTAAAGGGGCAGCACCTTTGCTGGCAGCGTTCCATAATACGACAATAAGTCTTCTTTATTTCGCTGCCAACCGAGATTGCCCGTTATTCCCTTGTATTTACGACAACTCATGGCCCCCGTAATACCGGCTACCATTAAAAATACAGGCATGGCCTGCCAGATATGCCAGGGAGCAAGGGTTGCAAACAGAGTTGAATCATTGAAAAGGTGCAACAAAACAACTGACATGGCTGCAAGCCCTTTGGCTATGTCCAGATAATCCATCCGGGGCCGGGCTGGCTTTGCAGGCTGCGGTGCTTCTGGGGCTGTGGAAGCAGGTACCGCTGCCCCCGGTGGAATTTCTGCGGTCACAGTATCATTAGTCATAATGCCTCCCCCTCGTTTTCTCTAAGATATACTACAGCGTAACCTGCCCTAAAACTTCTTCAAGAGCAACAGCAAAGGATTCCAATTCCGCTTCTGTAATGTTTAATGCCGGCAGGAGACGCAAAATTCTTTCCTGCGTAAGGTTGAGTATAAAGCCTTTGGCAAGCAGTGCTTCCCATACGGCCTTACCGGGAAAGGCAAGTTCAATACCAATCATAAGCCCCATTCCCCGCACTGCGGTGATAGTACCTGGGCGAGCCTCGCCCACCTTGCGAAACCTGTTCATGACAGCGGCTCCAAGACTGGCTGCGCGGCTGATGAGCTTTTCACGCTCTATGATTTCCAGGGTCTTGTCAGAAACGGCAGAAACGAGCGCCCCTGCGCCAAAGGTAGTGGCATGGCTGCCTGCTACAAAGGCCTGGGCCACTTCATTACTCCCCATCATGGCACCCATTGGCAGGCCATTGGCAAGGGCTTTAGCAGTGGTGACAACATCGGGGGTAAGGCCAAAATGCTGAAAAGCCCACCACTTTCCAGTGCGCCCAAGGCCGCTTTGCACTTCATCCACCATAAAAAGAATTCCCTTGTCACGGCACAGGGCTTCCACTGCTGTAGCAAATTCAGGAGTAACGGGGCGTATTCCCCCTTCTCCCTGTATCATTTCCAACAAGACCGCAGCGGTTTTTTCGGAAACAGCGTTTTCAAGAGCCTCTATTTTCCCCCAGGGAATTTGCGTAAAACCTTCCGGCATGGGAGCAAAACCGTCCTGAAAACGAGCTTGCCCCGTGGCGGCAACAGTGGCAAGGGTTCTGCCATGAAAGCATCCTTCAAAGGTAATGACTTCATAGGCATCTCTACCTTTAATCCGTTGTTGATAGCGCCGGGCCAGCTTAATGGCAGCTTCATTCGCTTCCGCACCGGAATTGCAAAAAAATACCTTATCGCAGTGCAGGGTCGCCAACAAGCGCTTTGCCAGGGTGAGCTGTTCCTGTTGATAAAAAAGGTTGCTCACATGCACAAGTTTGCGAGCTTGCTGCTCCATAACATCAGCAATCTCATCATTGCCATGCCCAAGCACGGTAACGGCTATGCCTGCCAAAAGATCTGTATATTGCTTTCCATCATAGTCCCAAAGGGTACTTCCTTTTCCGCGCTGCACGGCAATGGGATACCGACCATATGTTTTAAATAGCAACGCCTCTTCATCGTGACAGAGATCTGTAAAAGTTGACATAAGCATTCCCAGCTATATTAAGGTTATATTGAAAAAAACAGTATCAGAAAATTATATTACTGTCCCGTATGCCCAAATCCGCCTGTGCCGCGCTCGGTGCTGTTAAGAGCGGCAACTTCTTCGAAGACCGGGCGAAAGTACGGCTGAAAAACAATCTGCGCAATGCGCTCGCCAGGCTGTACGATATAGACTTCCTGGCTGGTATTCAATAAAAATACACTCACCTCACCGCGATAGTCCGGATCAATAATTCCGACACCCTGAGCAACAACAAGCCCTTTAACGGCTCCCAGCCCACTACGAGAGTATACAAAGCCGGCGATGCCCGCTCTGCGGGGCTCCAGGGCAATCCCCACAGGAATAGACTTGCGTTCGGAAGGCGCAACAGGTATATGTAATGTGATACAAGCACGTAAATCAATACCTACAGCTTGGGGCGTCGCTGGTTGCAGTCCACTTTCACCATAAAGCAGCCGGGCATTTTCATTTGTAAAAAGAATGCGAACAGGCGCAACGGACAGAGCTTCATTTGTCACCAGGGTCTCCTGTAAAAATATGTGGTAATAATTGAAAAGACATGGCAGAACCATGCAGTCACAGGAAACATTTACGTTGCTTCCGTGGACAAGTCAAAGAGGAGCGAAAGAAGCTATGCACCCACTTCGAATTTTTTCCATCATCCCCAAATTGCCGGAACAGCTTGAACCACTTTGGTTTCTTGCCCACAACTACTGGTTTGCGTGGAATCACGACATAACCACGCTTTTTAGCTCCATTGACCCTGACTTGTGGAAGGAAAGTTATCACAACCCTGTCTGGATGCTGAACCATGTTTCGCAAGCCCGCCTTGACAACCTCGCTAACGATGAAGCTTACAAAGCGCGCCTGACAACACTGGTTGACGCCCTTAAAAGCTACCTCGCCGCAACTCCTCAGCAAACCTTTCCCGGTGTTGCAGCGGGAAATCCCGCAGTTGCCTACTTCAGCCTTGAGTTTGGCGTTCACCTTTGTCTGCCTATCTATTCCGGTGGTCTTGGCATTCTTGCCGGAGACCACTTAAAATCCGCCAGCGACCTGAATGTTCCTCTCATCGGCATCGGCCTTGCTTATGCTCAGGGCTACTTTCGCCAATACATGACCCCGGACGGCTGGCAGCAAGAGCGTTATCCTGATTACGATTTTGACCAGATGCCGCTGCAGCGTGCCGTTACTCCCACCGGAGAGCCCGCCACTGTTCACCTGACCATTGGGGATCGGCCTCTTGCCGCCCAAATCTGGAAGGCAGGAGTGGGCCGTATTTCTCTCTATCTGCTTGATACCAACATTGCGGAAAACCCACCGGAATTTCGCCAACTGACCGCCCGTCTGTATGGTGGAAACCTGGAAATGCGCCTTTGGCAAGAAATTCTGCTTGGCATTGGCGGGGTTAAGGCACTGCGCGTCCTTGGGCTTTCGCCGCAGGTCATTCATATGAATGAAGGGCACTCCGCCTTTGCAGGTCTTGAGCGTGTGCGCCTGTTAATGAAGGAAAACGACCTGCCCTTTGAGGTAGCGCTTGAACTCGCCGCAGCAGGAAGTATCTTTACCACGCATACCCCGGTACCGGCAGGAAACGACCGCTTCCCTCCCCACCTTATGCAACAATACTTTGAACAGTATGCAAGGGATATGGGCCTTGCCTTCAAAGTCTTTATGGCGCTTGGGCGAGAAATGCCGCACAATGACAGTGAAGATTTCTGCATGACAGTGCTGGCCCTTCGGTTATCCCGCTTTAACAATGGTGTTTCACTCCTGCACGGCAAAGTTTCACGCAGCATGTGGCGTAAAATCTGGAATCAATTTCCCCTGGAAGATGTGCCCATTGGCGCCATCACCAATGGGGTACACGCTCCCACCTGGGTTGCGCCCGAGCTTGGCAATCTCTTTGACAGCTACCTTGGCGCTTCATGGCGTGAAGACGCTGACGGGCAACGTACCTGGAGCCATGTGGCAGATATTCCCGATATTGAAATCTGGCGCACTCACGAGCGTCTTCGCAGTCGTCTTGTAAATTTTGTGCGTACCCGTCTGCATGCTCAAATGCAGGGACAGGGTGCTCGCCCGCAAGAGCTGCACAACATTGAGACCATTCTTGATCCTGAAGCACTCACCATCGGCTTTGCTCGCCGTTTTGCCACATACAAGCGCGCTCGTCTGCTTATGCAGGACGCGGAAAGTCTTCTGCGCGTCATCAGCAATACTGAGCGCCCGGTACAGTTTATCTTTGCCGGAAAAGCTCACCCGCAGGATCAGGGCGGCAAACAGCTCATGAAGGAAATTATCTCCCTCTGCGGTTCAGAGCCTTACCATAAACGCATGGTATTCTTGGAAGATTATGATATGGACATAGCTTCATACCTTATTTCCGGCTGCGACGTATGGCTTAACAACCCTCGTCGTCCACTGGAAGCCTGCGGAACAAGCGGCATGAAGGCCATGTTCAACGGTGTCTTGCAGTTCAGCACCCTTGACGGCTGGTGGGATGAAGCCTGGAAGCCGGACAACAGCCTTGGTTGGGCCATTGGCAAGGGAGAAGAATACGAAGATCCCGATTATCAGGACGCCGTAGAGTTGAAAACTCTGTATAAGATTCTGGAATCAGAAATTATTCCCGACTTTTACGACAGAGGGCGCGGCAATATGCCAAGCGCCTGGGTACGCCGCATGAAGGACGCGCTCATCGAGTTTGGCCCGCGTTTCCATTCACACCGGATGGTGCAGGACTATGTAGATACTTCCTATGCTCCTGCATGTCAGATACACCAGAACCTCCACCGCAACAACTTTGCCCCGGCCCGTGAGCTTTCCGCGTGGCGGATGCAGATTATGACAAAGTGGGGAGAGGTGCGCGTGAACCAGGTGCAAGCAGGGCCGGACGATACGCTCTACGTTGGCCAATTCAACAAGGTTACGGCTCGCGTGTTTCTTGCTGGCATTCCTGCGGAACACATTCGCCTTGAGGTTTACCTTGGGCAGGTGGGGCAGGACAATGCCTTCACCAAGCGCCACCTGGAAGTCATGACCCCTGTAGGTACCGCGCAAGATGGCTGGCAAACCTACGAAGGTTCCTTTAAGGCTATAGAGGCCGGGCGCTTCGGCTTTACTGTGCGGGCCATGCCTGTGCATCCACTGTTGCCTTCATCACACGCCCTTGGCCTTATCCGCTGGGCCGACCAGGAATAAGAAAAATGCAGATAGAGGGAGCCCAGGGAATTGAAACCCCTTTGAGGCTCCCTCTATAGTGCCTGTGCCCCGGCCCCCAGGTCAACAATTTGAGGCATTGCACAATGGCCGCCAATTGAGGATGGCAAAAAGGGGTCACCCCCTTTGCCGGTGGGGTATGGGAAAGCTCTGCTTCCCCCTAAAAATTATTATCTAACAACTTAGAACTTATCCATAAATAAGGAGAGCGTGTGGCAAGAGCAAGGAAAATGGTTTTTTTGCGGAGGGAGTGGACTCTTATATCCTCGACCCAGAGCAAAAAAGGCATTTGACGCAGCTATTGACCGCGAACATCCTTATTTATGGATAAGTTCTTAATAAACAACATTTATGAATCTATCCTCTGTTGCCATTATAGGCGGTGGCCTTGCTGGCTGCGAATGTGCCTTTATCCTTGCCAATGCCGGCATTGCCGTTACCCTGTTTGAAATGAAGCCGCACATATTTTCCCCGGCCCATACCAGCGAGTACATGGCAGAACTGGTATGTTCCAATTCTTTTCGCTCAGACGATCCTCACTCTGCTGTGGGCCAGCTCAAAGCGGAAATGCGCCTGTTAAACAGCCTTACTATGAGCGTTGTCAACGAGGTACGCGTTCCCGCCGGAAAAGCTCTGGCGGTTGACAGAGAACTTTTTGCCAAGGCCATCACCGCACGTCTTTTGCAGCATCCCGGCATTACCATTCAGCGGCAAGAAGTGTCTTCCCTGAATGCGGCAACCAGCCCAGAACTGAAGGGCTTCTCCGCCATTATACTTGCAGCCGGGCCCCTTGCCAGCCACAACATAAGCGCCGCCCTGCAAACTCTTACCGGACAGGATGGGTTGTATTTTTATGATGCCATTGCCCCAGTAATAGACGGAGCTTCGGTCAATATGCAGACAGCCTTTTGGGGAGCACGATATCAGCCGGAAGATACTGACTATCTCAATTGCCCCATGAGTCGGGATGAATATTTTGCCTTTCACAGCGCCCTGCTTTCAGGCGAAAAAGTAGCCCCACGCGATTTTGAAAAAGAAATACATTTTGAAGGCTGCATGCCCATAGAAGCCCTGGCCGCACGCGGGGATATGACCCTGGCCTTCGGGGCCCTAAAGCCTGTAGGCTTTACAGATCCACGTACCGGGCAGCGCCCCTTTGCCCTCTTGCAGCTCAGAGCGGAAAACGCCAACAAGACCATATTTAATCTGGTAGGCTGCCAGACAAAGCTGACTTTTCCTGAGCAGGCCCGCATTTTTCGAATGGTTCCTGGGCTTGAATCAGCCGAATTCACCCGCTTCGGGAGTATGCACAGAAATACCTTTGTCAACGCCCCTTCTGCTCTGAATGACGATCTGTCCCTTGTGAATGCGCCCCATATTTTCCTTGCCGGACAAATTACCGGAGTGGAAGGCTATGTGGAATCCGCAGCTTGTGGGCTCTGGCTTGGTCTTTCCCTTGTGGCAAGAGCCAAGGGCATTTCCCTGCCAAAGCCTCCTCAGGAAACGGCTCTGGGTGCTCTACTTGGACATTTGCGAACCCCCGCCAAGCATTTTCAGCCCAGCAATGTCCAGTTTGGTCTTATGCCCGAACTGGGGCTGAAAGCAAAAAAAGCCAATCGTAAGCAGTTTTATGCCGAACGAGCACAAAAAAGCTTCGCAGAATGGCAAACACACCACATAGCATGAACGCACCACTTTTTTCAGTTATTATTCCGGTATTCAACAAATGGGAGCTCACAGCAGCCTGCTTGCGCTCCCTGCACGAGCACACACGAGATCTTCCCTATGAAGTGATTGTGGTAGATAATGGCTCTCACGATCTCACTACAACTGATCTTGAGCCCCTCGGAAAAAGTTTGTTCGGCCCGGCCTTTCATCACATCCGGTATGAAGAAAACAAAAATTTTGCGCCAGCCTGCAACGCTGGTGCCGCCCTTGCCACAGCCCCCCTGCTTTTTTTCCTTAATAATGACACACTGCTTACCCCCAATTTTGCCCCGCCCCTGCTGCATGCGTTAGACAACCCCACTATTGCCGCCGTGGGGCCACTTCTTCTTTATGACGATAACACTGTGCAACATTTGGGAGTCAGCCTTACCCCGCAAGGGCTTACCCATCTGTACAGCCATTTTCCGGCAGATCATCCCTTGGTGCACAAGGAGCGTCGGCTGCAAGCTCTCACCGCAGCAGCCTTGCTTGTCCCTAAAAGCAGTTTCTTGCAAGCAGGCAGTTTTTACGAAGGCTACAAGAATGGCTTTGAAGATCTGGAACTTTCCATCAAACTTCGGCAGGCAGGCAAAAAACTTCTCTGCGTATCCACCTCCCGTATTATTCACTTGGAAAGTCAAAGCCAGGGCCGTAAAACGCATGATACCGCCAATGCCCAATTATTCAGCAGCCGGTGCGGAAAAGACTTCTTTATCGACATTCACCACCACGGCTTGCGCGACGGCCTGCGCATTGCCGTAAACGGTTTTTACGGCATAAATCTACTTTTACCCCAAGCAGAAGAGGCCGCCCTCCTCCTGCAAATAAAAAAATCTCCCGTCCTTGCCTGGAATCTCATGGAGCAACACCCTTTATGGCTTGCAGGGCGGGCATTTTTAGCCGAGCTTCTCGAAAATGAAGGACATTATCAAGAAAGCCTTAGTCTGCGCATCGCCATAGCCAACTTGTTTCCAACGCAGGAAACTTTCGCCGCCCTTGTTGCCACAGCCGCCAAAACGGGTGACGAAGAATTCACCACAGCAATGCAGGCACAGCACGCAGCCATCCTTCAGCTACACCAAGACAGCAGTAAAGCCGCCGCCGCTATTCAGCCCACCATACATAAAGCACTCGCCCATAACGATACCGCGCTGCTCAATATCATGAAAGCCGCGCTACCTGGTGTCGCCCAATAAAGCCATTGTACAATGGCCTTCTCTTGAGGTTCCCCCCCATGGTTTAATTATGCGGGGCCTCCCTATCTCTCTACAGCTATTCCCTCTACTTTTTTGCCCTGATATTCTCCAGTCAAGGTTCGCAAGAAGTCGGTAATGAGCTTGCGGTCACCGGGTAGCACTTCCACGCCGGAAAGATAAATTCCCATGAGGCGAATAGTTTCATCAAGAGTTGTTACTGTTCCATCGTGCAGATACGGCGCTGTCAGCTCTATGTTGCGCAAAGTGGGAACTTTGAATTTATGCAAGTCGTCATCTTTTTTGGTAAAAGCCTTCAAGCCTTCATCGGAGGCAAGGGGATTACCGCGATCTGCAAAGTAATTTTTCTTGAGATCCATGTATTCAAAAGACTGTCCCCCAACACTCTTGCCAACATGGCAGGAGGCGCAGCGGTAGGCTTTAAAGCGCATGTACCCTTCCACTTCACCTCTGTTAAGAGCGGCCTTATCACCACGCAACCACTTGTCAAAGCGACTATTAGGCGTAATGAGAGTTTTTTCATATTCCGCAAGGGCATTGGCAATCTTGTCGCCACTCAACTCACCCGGGTAGATTTCTTTAAAATCCGCCATAAAAGCGTCATCCGTGGCCAACTTGCCAATTATCTGATTCCAGTCTTTGCTGTCCATTTCAACGGGATTAAAAGGAGGGCCGCCAGCCTGTTCTTCCAGGTTTGCCGCTCGGCCATTCCAGAATTGCCGTACGTTAAAAGTGGAGTTAAATACAGTTGGAGCATTGATATCGCCAAGCTGCTTACGAACACCCTCTGAAAAGCGCGCATTGCCTGTTCCAGCCTTATCAAGAGCATGACAAGAAGCACATGATACAGTGTCATCTCCAGACAGGCGCTTGTCATTAAAAAGTTTTTGCCCAAAGGCAACTTTTTTGTCATTAACCAGAATAAACTCTGGCAACGGCTGAAGAGGCTCATTGGCATGTTCTTTACTTGCAGTGTGCGTGTTATAGTATCTGGCACGAGAAATTCTTACCCATTCAAGAACATTGGCCCTATCATCCGCAGATACGCGACTTCCCCAATGGACAGCCGCAAATTTTGCAGGGGGCATAGTGTTATTTTCTATAACCCATTCCATTTTTGCCAAGGTGGGTTCCGAGATTGGCTTGCCTCGCGCTGCCACCTCAAATTCATCATTAATATTCAGTGCTCTTAATCCATCCTTATAATCTTTCTCAATAATTCCCTTAATACCAGGAATCATGGCGTACACCGGCAAGTCATAATTACGGGTATGGCAAGCCATACATTTTTCTTTTGTAAAGGTAGCGACTTTTGGAAATTTTGAAAAAGGCGAAGGATCCTTGGGTAACACCTCGGCAGCATTTCCAATGTTGTTCGCCACAAAAGGGATGGAACATAACATTAAACCTATGAGAGGCAAGGTGATCTTTTTTATCATAAGATATCCTATTCAAATACTCAAAAATCTTTAATATTTTATACACTGCCAAGTTATCATCATACACAATAAAGGTCAAATATTAGCCCCTGTTAGCATACGCTTGATACGCATTCCATCTGCCACTATTTTTAAAAAATATCTGGGATAGCCCTCAAGTTTTTTGTAGATATGTCGATAGAACCTTTACGGAGATATTTATGAGCATCGGTAACATCACATCATCTTATCCCACGTTAGGCAGTCACAACTTGACAGCCAACCTGCAATTACACCCTCGTGCAGCAGCTACCACCTTTGCCAGCGACATATTGCAGCGCGTTGGTGACCCTGCCAACCTTACCCGTGTACCTGCTGTCAAGCCTGTTGCGTCTCGCCCAGCGACTGAGACGGAAGATTTTGATGCAGCAAATTCGGGAAATACCGCTCAATCTGCTGCGGTTGCAAAAGCCCTTCAAGAGAAAACCGAACAGGGTAAAAAACTTGAATCAGCCTTGGCAGACACCGTTAGCTATATGGCTGATAAGTTTGGCGACACCGCTGCCTCCACTATGATGGGATTGGTATATAAGCGTGTGGGCGATGGGCCAGTAACAGAAGATTCTCTTGGGCAGGGCATCTTGGATGCTGTAAAATTTATAGATAAGAATTTTGGAACGCAAAAAGGGGACGAGCTTATTGCCAAGGTTAATGGTGAATTAAATGAAAATTTAAACGCCTTCTTTGACAATGGCAGTAATGAAACCTTCTTTGCCACAACAACACCCCTGCCGGAAGGCTCTCTTTCTATACAAGCCAACGTGCCGCAAGCAACCGTTCAGGAAGAAAGCGGCCCCGCTGAGGCCATCACTACTTTGCTTAGTGACTATAAAACTCAACGGGACAACGCGAAGATAAAAAAGAATAAAAAACTTCCCGGATTTGCCGGCACACCGTATGGTGATGCCACTAATTTTACTCCACCTTCCGGGATTATACTTGATGCTGTCGCTTAGATAGCTCCTCTAAAAAGTCGAATTTGAAAAACTTGAAAAACCAATACTATGCAGGCACTTGCCAGCGTAGTATTGGTTTTTTTGGTTTTGCTTTCACGTTGTAATCATTCTAACCTCAACGAGAATTGCTTGCAAAATACCTCAGGAATGGTTATTTTAATTCCAGAGCAGAAAATAACGATTACAGTGCTTTCAGTTACGGGATAGAGCCATCGTGCAACTCTATCTGGTTAAACAAAACTATGGGGTTTCTATGCAGTATACCTCAATAAAAAAAATTCGTAGTCTTGCATTCTATCTAGTTTTTATACTGGCAAGTGGTTACAGCGCGGATGTTGTAGCAGCTCCTGTAACGGACAAAGCACCAGTAGCACAAAAAACTCCAACACCCTCCCCACAAAAAACGTCTGCTACTGGTTCTACTGCTTCCCGTACACCAACAAAGAAAGTTATTTCTTCCATTAAAACTATAAAAATGCGACCTGCACAGTCTGCTGACAAGACTGTGCCTATCACTCCTGTAACATCCAAAGCAGACCGCGCCAAACTTGGCAAATTCTCGCGGGCAGCTCTTGGAGCTCCTGCACCGGCGAAAAGAAAAGAAAAAAATACCCTCCCCCTTGCTACTTCCACGAAAGCTGGAATTGCCCGCGCACAATTACTGGACATACCTCTTGCTGCGGCTGACGATGAGCCGCTGGAAACCGAGACATCTGACGAGGCTGCCCTCGCCCCACATCGCCGCACCTTTCCGGGTGATAGGCACACAATGTCGCACTTTGAAAATAAGTCACCAACCGAAATGGGTGTGCGTTACAAAATTACTAACGACACCGCAGCACGTTTGTCATTAAATTCTCAGGACGAGAAATCTCCACTGTATACGCCGCTGAAGGAAGGCAGCAATGCCACGGGTGTATACCTTGATATGAACATTGCACGGAATGTGCAAATGCAAGTAGGTGGAGAGTACCGCAATCTTGATAATGGAAGCCAAGAACCTGTGGAACAAAATTCCAAAGGGGCCGCTGTAGGAATGAAATGGAGTTTTTAAAATGATAAAAAGTATAGTTGCCTTGATTATTGGCGTTATGGCAATAACTCCCGCATTGGGAAAAAACCCGGAGCCCAAAAAGATTCCTGCTCAAAAAGCACCCCAAGAAGAGCGCATACTTCCAACACCAGGTGAGTATGAGCCGGCAGAATCCTATGTAGAGTCTCTTATCTGTAGCGGTGGCGATGCAGGCTTTCTTGTGTCCGTTCCTCTTGGATGGGAACTTGATGCAAATGCAGCGCAATCACTCAATGTATGCGCCTTGCTCCGTCCTGCGAAAGCAACCTTCGATACAGCGCCAAGTGTCATTTATCCATTGATCTTTGTTGCTTCTAATACAGGTGATATCGAAAACAGCGCAGACAAGCTAATAGCAGATACTGCAAACAGATATCGCGGGCAAGCAGGAGGCGCTAATGTGTCTGTCACCCGGGGAGAAAGTCTGCTTACCCCCAAGGGCCCTGTTGCTATCCGGTACCTTAACAATGGGCCGTCTCCCAACGAACAAGAAGCCGTGGGCTATTTTGCCCATAAAGATACTATTTTTGCGGTAATTCTCTCTGCACGCTCTTTAGCAAATCGAGATGCCAACGATACTGCCTGGCGGCAAGCGCTTATGGGCATACGTGTAATGCGTATTCCTTCGCAAGGAGCTATACAACAGTAGAGAAAACTATTAACTCACCACCTTTTACGCAGTGGGCTCATCGTTTTTAAGCCAGGCGCTTAATATACCAATGAGCTTTTCTGCTTGCTCTGGACTTGAAATATTAAACTTTGATTGCGCACGGTATTCGCCATTGGTTTTTTTGTAACGGCGTATGCTATATCTGTCTGCGCTATATGCGTTTTTTGCCTTTTCCCATTGCTGATAGCGAAAAACAACAGTGGCCCAGGCTCCTTTCGTCAAAATGGCTTTATCCAGCTCTTTAACAACAACAAGACCATCTTCCTCATAATTCAGGGTAAGCTCTTCAACTGTACTACTCATCTAATATTTCTCCTTGAATTTTGAAATTCTATCCTTACGCCATATACTTTGAGGCCATTGCACAATGGCCTCTGCGGATGCTCCAGCAGACGCCCGCAAGCGAGCAGCGCGGCGTGCCTTTATTTCAAAGCAGCTTCTGCTTTGAAATCATTCGATAAAAATTATGTTTTCTCTTGGCATTTAGCTCTTAAGAGCCTTCGAAAGACTTTTTAAGGGAAGATTAAACTGAATTTGCTGTATTGTGCAACGAACTCACTTTGTGGATAAGAAGAGGGGGAAGCTGTGCCGGAACCTCCAAGGGAATCAATTTCTTGAGGTTCCTGCCCTCCCCCATTTTCTTTATAAAACATCCAGGTAAGGCAATTGCCTAAGGAAATTTTTTCCCTTTCCCGCATGAAAAATAATGCCGAGCTTTCAGTGAAAGGCTCGACATCTTCATTCTATTCGGAAAGTAACACAGAAACGGTTGCCAGGCTCAACTCCGGCAGAACAGCAAATTCATAGGTCGTTGTTGTATCAAGGCGAATATCCATCATAAAATATCCTTCGGATGCGGACGTTTTGGCAGGCTCAGAGCGTGCTGGTGGAAAGGGAGGCTCTGCCACAAGCGCTGTGGATTCTACCACTCCAGTAAAATTGCCAAGACCTGAAACAGCTACCTTGCACGGTTGCCCTTTGTGAATGCGTGAAGCCTCTTTTGCAGAGGTGTAGCCAACAACAAGGGGAGCAATATCACCCACAAGCCCAAGCCGCATATAGGATTGCCCGGAAGAAAGATATGACCCCTGGGCTATAAAAAGCTCGCTGACAACACCATCCTGCGGACAACGCACTGTTGTATTGGCAAGGCGTCCTTGAGCAGCTTGCAGAACAGCCATCTGCCCTTCATAAGCTCGAATGCGCATGGACACGGACATACCGGAACCAGACCGCTGTGCAAGATTGCGTAAGTTTTGCAGTTTTTCTTCTACCCCAGCACGAGCAAGGCTCACCCGTTCAAAGGCAGCCTTGGCAGCAACCATGACAGCATCAGCTTCTTCCCGTTGTGCCTGAATGTCGGCAAGCTGTTCCGCCGTTATCCGGCCACGTGAGCGCTGCACTTGGGCCTTATTTACTTCATAGGTAGCTTTGGCCTGAGCGGCTGAAGCCTGTTCCACCTTTTTACGACTTTCTTTTTCTTCGGCTCTACGAACTTCAATAGCGTCTTCCAAAGATTGCTGAGAAGTCACACCGTTGGGCATGGCTACAAGCTGGAGCGCTTCAGGAGGCAAGGTGGCAGCTATGGCGGAAAGTTCTGCCGAGGCCTTGGCTATTTCATCTTGCGCACTTTGAGGGTCAAAGCTAAAAAGTACATCTCCCTTCTTCACACGCTGACCAACCTTCACAGCAACAGCAGCAATGGTTCCCGCACCTTGTGTGTTAAGTTGCACATCCGCATGCAGCAACCTGGCATCATCAAGGGTAATAAAGCCGCGTGAAAACCAATAGGCAACCGCCAGCGCCGCAACAACAAGCAAGGCAATAACAATGAAGAGTCGCGGTGAGCGTGTTTTTTTAGGAGCTGCCGGCATGGTGATATTCATTACTTTTTCCTTCACACAACAAGGGGTATTCACCTGAATTATTCTACTTTTAAATAAAAACAATGGTTCATAATTGTCCTACACATAGCTTGCCGTACAAGGCTAACTACTTACACAAGTCATCTTTTTGAAGATATTCCAAAGGCATACAGTTACCATACGAACATGCTTTTTCAAAGTCCTCACAGGCAGCGCTGGTAGCGTTTGTGGCAAGATGTAAAGATCCTTGCACAGTCCATGCCAGATGTTGCTCCTCATTGCCTCTGAAAGAAACATTTAGGTCTTTTTGCGCCGCCGTAAACTTCTTTGCCCGTAAGAACACCATGGCACGATAGGCATAATTTTCTGCAGTAGGCTGTAAGCGAAGGGCTGCTGTGGCATCCTCATAGGCATCATCCATCCGGCCTAATTCGCTTTTGGCAAGCCCGCGTCGCATATAAGCATCCGCATATTTTGCATCAAGCATAATAGCATCTGTCAGTAATGCTATAGCCTTGTGCGGATCTGAACAGGTTTCAAGCACAGAGGTTTTTTCTGGGCGGTGGCTCCATAAAATGCGGGCCTTGGAATAATTCATCTCCGCTGCTGGATTTGCTTTTCCTGATAATCCGACAAAGTTCGGAGGAGGAGGCTTGTGATCAAAGCACCCAACACTGAGCAAACACACACAGCAACAGAGCAAAAATCGTATGATTACCATAAGTATAACTCACAGAGCGACAAGGTGAGCATTGAGCCACTACGTAAAGGGAGAGTGCCCTTGCCCGCGGAGAAGTGATCTCCACAGAGTCTATTAATGGAACTCCAAGGGAGAGCATCTCCTTGGAGTTCCATCCTTCAGCCTCCATGAAATATGCAGGCCAACAATAACTTTCAATGCTTATTTTTTATTAGAATACTTTTCATTATAATACTTTTTGGCAAAGTATGCCACACCAATCAGCAGAACCCAGATGGGCGACATAATGACAGCTTCCTTGGAATCGAGAAGCCACAAAATGACAAGAATCATAATCATAAAGGCAAGGCAAATATAGTTACCTATGGGATACCAGAGTGATTTAAAAATAAGCTTCTCGCCCAATGCCTCTTTGGCAGCACGGAATTTAAGGTGCGTTAAGCTGATCATGGCCCAGTTAATGACTAGGGCAGCCACCACCAGTGCCATGAGTACCCCCATGGCTTGCTTGGGGAGAAAGTAGTTTAACCCCACACAAAAAAGAGTAATACCGGATGACAGCAAAAGAGAATTTACAGGTACGCCCTGACGATTTGTCCGGGTAAATAATTCTGGCGCATTTCCCTGCAAGGCAAGACCGTGCAGCATCCGGCTGTTACAATAAACACAGCTATTGTACACAGAAAGAGCCGCTGTCAAAATAACAACGTTAAGCACATGTGCAGCAGAAGGAATGCCAATGTTATCAAATATTTGCACAAATGGACTAGCGGCCATACTGGCAGCCCAGTCACCTTCGGCAAAGCCTGTTCCCAGCTTAACCCACGGATACAGAGCCAAAAGTATCACCAGAGCGCCAATATAAAAAATCAGAATACGATAAATAACTTGATTTATTGCCTTTGGGATGGTCTTTTGCGGATCGTCTGTTTCTGCTGCGGCAATGCCCACCAACTCAAGACCACCAAAGGAAAACATAACAATGGCCAAGGAGATGAAGACTCCATAAAAGCCCTTGGCAAAAAATCCGCCATGTGTCCAAAGGTTACTGACAGATGCAGTAGAATCACCATGCGCTGTCAATAACAGATATGCCCCAAGAACAATCATACTGATAATGGCAATAACCTTAATGGAAGCAAACCAAAATTCCATCTCGCCAAAAACCCGCACATTGGCAAGGTTAATGAGGTTAATGCAGATAAAAAAGAACATGGTCGTTTGCCAGTGCTCAATGTGGGGAAACCAGTAATTGACGTAAACGCCCACAGCAGTCAGTTCCGACATACCCACAAGAACATACAGAATCCAGTAATTCCAACCAGAAAGAAGACCTGGAAAGTCTCCCCAATACTTATGAGCGAGATTACTGAAGGAACCTGCCACAGGCTCTTGAGCCATCATCTCTCCAAGCTGACGCATAATCATGAAGGCAATGATGCCCCCAATAGCGTAGCTAAGAATAACTGCCGGGCCAGCCATATGGATTGTACTGGCTGTT
Source organism: Desulfovibrio sp. (assembly GCA_031546885.1). Lineage (GTDB taxonomy): Bacteria > Desulfobacterota > Desulfovibrionia > Desulfovibrionales > Desulfovibrionaceae > Frigididesulfovibrio. Next base: position 5,196 of record JAVBJS010000102.1, on the reverse strand, counting down.
CCTAAAAACAAGCCGGTGCCAATGGCACCACCAAGAGCGATGAGCTGAACATGCCTATTTTTAAGGCTACGTTTCAAGGTTGTGGATGAAGCGTCCATCATGACCTCACAATATATAAAGGATTAGCGTAGATACCAAAATAAAGTTGAACAGTTGCGCATCGTAATAAAAAAATACGCTACTCCACAGGCGGCTTGCCTATAATGGCCTCGACAGCGCGGTCATCACGATACTTGTTTGAAAGATATTCTATACTTGCAGTAAAGGTACGTCCCTCTTTCCAGATGAATGGAACACCCTTACGCGGAATTTCCAAAAGATTCACAACAGTTACGCCGCGTCCTCGGTTTTCGGAACGTACCCAGAGTACTCCTGGTGCAGAAGGCTGCACAGAGTGCGAAAAGGGAATACCATCCCCGCCACCAAATATACAGGCAAAGACGCCCTGCGCTTCCGGCAAAAAGGCTTGCTCCGCATCACTTCCCCACGGGCTGACGCCAATGACAAAGTCCACCTTGGAAGCAAGGGAAGCACCTTCAGCAAGTATCCGCTTTTTCTGCTCTTGTGTTGGAACAAAACCGGCTCCGGCACCTCTTGGGAAAAAAACCACGCCAACCCGGTAGCCACCAATTGAACAAATGCTACTTTCCGGTTTTTTATCAACAACGGTATAGCCCTTGGGGATATTGGCAGTAGCGCCTCGAAACCATGTAGCAGCGGTTGTTGTAAGATACCCGGCATCAATCTTAAGAAGATTGTGTGCCGCGTATGCTTTTTTTGCATCATCCGCTTCAGGCATTATCCTCATAAAGGCGCGATCATCAACAGACCGCTCTGCCGTAGGTGGCAAGGCCCCTGCTGTTGAGTAGCCTCCAAAGGCATCAGCCAGAAATTCATCCGCTCCGGCAAGCACAAGAACAGGTTGTCCCTTTGCTCTATAAATGTTTATAAAACTGGCCCGCCGGGCCAGTCCCCCAAAGGAGGCATCGCCACCTCAGGTAGGACAGGGATAAACCTGTCCCTTTGCGGAGGCTGTATAAAGAATGCGTAATTGTGGTGCAGCCAATTCAAAACCAGAGGAATCATCGCCAAAAAGAGCGTCACTGGCAAAGGCTGGAGTAGCAATAGCCACAAAAAGAAGAGTCGCCAAACTACAGCGCACAAATGTGCGCTGTATACTCGTAAAGAAAATAGACATGATGGGTATCGCTATAAATTAATAAATTCTTTTAAATCTTTACCAGCCCTAAAGAAAGGTAATGTCTTGGGGGCAACGGTTACAAGTTCACCTGTCTTGGGATTACGCCCGGAATATCCTTGATATTCCTTAACCTTAAAGCTTCCAAGGCCACGAATTTCAACCCGATTTTTATCCAGAAGCGCCTTGCGGATACTATCAAAGAAAGTATTCACCACAACGCTTGCCTCATCAGTTGAAATGGCATTCTCTTCAGCAAGAGCTTTGATCAATTCACTTTTATTCATACACAGCTCCTTTTTAAAAAAAAGTAGGGAAAAGGATGTGGCATTACCCAAGAGGAAAAACTATGCCGCACTTTATTAAAAAATGCAAGAAAGTCAGTATATAAAAAAACACACACCCGATAGTAAGCTTTTTCACATGAAAAATTAAAGTACATAGTTATACAGCTCCAACCCATTAGCCCCCTCCTCTGCGACAGCTCTGACAAAAAAACTGCCGTGCATCTCGAAGTTGAAATGCACGGCAGTTATGAAGCGTATATATGTTTTCTGCAGCAGTTTTTTTATGAGAAACAGTTACAAAGAAGGGTTAACCAAAACTTTGTGACTTGCGCAGCGCTTCGGGCGCAGCAAGACAATCCATACGTAAGCGGCGCAAGGCAGCAGCGATAGACGTACAGTCAAGGGCAGCCGGAGCTTGCGGATTAATCTGCAAAAGCGGTTTTTGTCGGCAAACAGCGTCGCTCATGGCGCGGTCAAGGCGAATATGCCCAAGGTATTTAGGAGCAAATCCTAAAAAACGCTGGCAAACTGCCGTAAGACGATTATATGTCTGCTTGCCTTCTGCCGGTGATTCCGCCTGGTTGACAACAATAAAGAAGTCTTCAATCTGATACCGCGCCGCCATGACCTTCATAAGAGCATAGCTATCGGTAAGAGAAGTCGGCTCAGGCGTTACAATAACAAGACGCATGCCAGCCATGGCACCAAACTCCAACGCTGTGGGTGAAATACCCGCGCCTATGTCCAGAAAGAGAAAATCATATTCCGCTGCCAAAGGGTTTATCCGTTCCCGTAAAATATCACGTGCTCCGTTGTCCAAATCAGCAAAGTCCGACATGCCGGAGTTGGCCGGCAATAAATCAAAACCTCTTCCACCAGAGGGGCCGGGGCTGATATTGACAATAATATCTTCAGGGTCACGGTCTTCCAGGAGAATATCTTGAATATGATACTGTGGAGCAATGCCTAGTAACACATCCATATTGGCAAGGCCCATATCGCAATCCATGAGCAGAACACTATGATTAGCCTTGTTCAGGGCATAACAGAGGTTTAAAGCGATGTTACTTTTTCCAACACCGCCTTTACCGCTCAAAATGGCTACACTAACAGTCGATATTTTCATGGTTAGTTACTCCAGCCCCTGACAGGAAAAAAGAAATTGTTTTTCGTGGGAGCGCACCAGTGTGCCTCTATCATTTTTATGGGTCTTTGATTCCATCATGACAACCTTGTTTCGCCCCTGCGCTTTGGCAGCATAGAGTGCAGTATCCGCACTTTTTAACAAGAGATCAGGTGTGGGTGTTTCCGCAAGCAATCCAAGGCTTGCAATGCCCCCAGAAAAGGTTACGTGAAAAGTTTTACCATCACAGGAAAACTCTTCTTTGCCAAACGCCTCAAGGATGCGCTTTACAAGGGCCTGAGCTGTCCAACTGGGTGTGGCCGGTAAAATAACGGCAAATTCTTCACCCCCAAGGCGAGCCAAAGTATCATAAGGACGTATGTGATTTTGTAATGTGGTGGCCAGACGCTGTAAAACAGTGTCTCCATAGCTGTGCCCATAAGTATCATTAACATTCTTGAAAAGGTCGATATCAATCATGACCAGGCTCAATTCCGTGTGAGAGCGCGCTGCCCTTTCCAGCTCTCTGGCAAGCTGGCGATCAAAATAGCCGCGATTACCAACGCCGGTGAGAGCGTCATAATCACGTTGCAGAGCAAGGTTTTCAAATGTTTTGCACAGGCTTGCCATAGCCGCTTCCTGAGGAGTATCAAGAGGAACGGCAAGCCATGAGGCAAGGTTATGCGCAGAGGCAAAGTATTCCCATTGCTCCTGCGTTACACCCTGCAAAACATGGACAACAGCAAGGCTACCCGTTCTATCTGCTGCCTTTTCCCGGGCAAAAGCAACTGTAGCTTCCAGGGAACGCAGAAGATCTGGGCTGAACAGATCACTGGGGGGGGGTGGTTGTTTTAGCGACATAGCGGTATAGTAACAGGTCATGAATGAATTTGTCGAGATCCCCGTCTAGCACCGAGTCCACATCGGACACTTCTGTATTTGTGCGGTGATCTTTAACAAGCCTGTAAGGTTGTAACGTATAAGTACGAATTTGGCTACCGAAATTAATAGCTTCCTTATCAAGATATTGGGCTTTTTTTTCATCGGCAACTTTGCGCAATTCACGGTCATACAGCCTGGCCCGTAAAATCTGCATGGCTGTATCGCGGTTGCTGTGCTGCGATTTCTCGTTCTGGCACTGCACAACAATGTTCGTTGGCAGGTGGGTTATCCGCACAGCGGAATTTGTTTTATTGACATGCTGTCCCCCTGCCCCACTAGCTCGAAACACATCAATGCGTAAATCATTTTCATCTATAACTATTGCTATATCTTGCCCTGCCTCGGGCAAAACATCTACCGAGGCAAAAGATGTGTGGCGGCGCCCCGAGGAATCAAAGGGAGAAATACGGATAAGCCTGTGAATTCCCTTTTCATTTTTAAGAAAGCCATACGCATTTGGGCCAACTATTCGCAGCGTTACACTTTTAAGCCCCGCTTCTTCACCATTGAGGTAATCAAGATACTCTGCCTTGCACTGATGGGCATCTGCCCAGCGTAAATACATACGCAACAGCATCGCCGCCCAATCTTGCGCTTCAGTACCCCCTGCCCCAGGATGAATATCAATAATAGCTGGTAAGGCATCTTCCTTTTCTGCCAGCAACAGCTCCATCTCTGCCTGATCTACCATCACAGCTAACTGATTAATGGCAACCGCAAGATTTTCCAGCGTTTCCGCATCGTCTTCTTCTTCAGCAAGGGTTATCCAATCGCGTGCATTGTCATGAGCAGTCGTCAATTTTGCAAAACGCTGCAAATCTGATTCAAGCCTGCTTTTTTCCTGCAAAATAGGGGTAAGGTTCTCAGGATTATTCCACGCATCGGGGGCCGCAAGCTGACGCTCTATTTCTTCAAGCCTGTGAGCATGTTCGGTAAGGTCAAAGTCGCCCCCGAAGGCTGGCATATTTCTCAAAAAAAGATTGCGCCGCAGTGCGCAGTTCAGCGAGTTGGTGCATGGTGCTTACTATGGTTAATGTGATGTGCGCGCAGCTCAACCAAAAACATAAAGGCCATGCACGACACGAGAAAAATTTCTATTATAAGATGCAACCGATGATATAAACTAACAGATAGTTCAGGATAGACCCGAATACTGGCAACTGTTGTTGTAAACAGGCTGCCATAAGTGGTTATGCCGCCAAAAGCATCAATCAGGGCGGTTACGCCGGTATTGGTAACGCGAACCAAGGGACGAAACTGCTCCACAGCACGCATAGCCGCAAGGTGCAAATGCTGCCAAGGGGCGGCGGAATAGCCAAACCATGCGTCATTGCTTACACTTGCCAAAATACCAGCCCCTGCCGCCACCTGCTTCTGGGCAAGTTCGGGGAAGACTACTTCATAACAAATGAGCAACCCAAGGGCAATACTTGCAGGTGAAGATTTTTGAGAAATTATTGCTCGTCCCTCAATGGGTGTAAGTACAGGGGCATCTGCCAGTGGATCAGAAAAACTAAGCGGCAAGGGAGCACTGTTTCGCCCTGCTGAAAAAGTCATGCCCTGCAAAATATTGCTCAAAAATGACAAGTCCAAATTGAAAGGAATATACTCACCAAAGGGAACAAGGTGTTGCTTGTCATATACAC
>JAVBJS010000139.1:0-3138 GCA_031546885.1 Desulfovibrio sp. | reverse complement strand
ATAAGGATGTTCGCGGTCAATAGCTGCGTCAAATGCCTTTTTTGCTCTGGGTCGAGGACATAAGAGTCCACTCCCTCCGCAAAAAAACCATTTTCCTTGCTCTTGCCACACGCTCTCCTTATTTATGGATAAGTTCTTAGTTATCAGGAGTAACCGTTACTTGTAAGAAGCGCTTCTTTCCAAGCTTGATGGTGTATTCACCGCAAGGCAGGGGCGTTGCGCCATCTGTATGTGGTGCGTTATTGATGGTGAGGGCGTTTTGGGAGATGAGGCGACGTGCCTCCCCCCGGGAAGCTGTGAGGCCTGCGTCAGTAAGGAGAACAATGGGGCTTGAGGTTTCCCCTTCTTTGCAGGTGTGTGCGGGTATATCTTCCGGAATGCCGCCATCGGCAAATACGGCATTAAAATCCTGGCGTGCTGCGAGGGCGTGCTCTTGTCCATGATAACAGGCAGTTATTTCAAGGGCAAGCTCCTCTTTGACAATTTTTGGGTGCTTTGCCCCTGAGGCGACATCTGCTTGCAGAGCGTGAATTTCCGGCAGGGTTTTTGTGGAGAGCAGTTCAAAATATCGCCACATGAGGGTATCTGAAATAGACATTACTTTTCCAAACATGGCGGAAGGCGCTTCGTCAATGCCAATGTAATTACCAAGGGATTTTGACATCTTGCGAATGCCATCCAGACCTTCCAGCAGGGGCATGGTGATAATGCACTGTGGTTCTTGCCCGTACTGGCTTTGTAAATGCCGGCCCACGAGCAGATTGAACTTTTGGTCTGTTCCGCCCATTTCCACATCTGCCTTAAGCGCCACAGAGTCGTAACCTTGGGCCAGGGGGTACATAAATTCGTGGATGGAGATGGGTATGTTTCCCTTGTACCGCTTTTCAAAATCATCACGCTCAAGCATGCGGGCCACGGTGTAGCGCGAGGTAAGACGAATGAAGTCCGCTGCGGTTAATGCCCCAAGCCATTTGGAGTTAAAATCCACAACGGTTTTTTGCGGGTCAAGAATTTTAAAAACCTGACGTTTATAGGTTTCCGCATTGGCAAGAATCTGTTCTGAGGTCAGGGCTGGGCGTGTGTCTGAGCGCCCGGAAGGATCGCCGATGAGCCCGGTGAAATCACCTATGAGGAAAACAACTTCGTGCCCAAATTCCTGAAAATGACGCATTTTATGCAGAACAACGGTGTGGCCTAAATGTAGATCGGGCGCTGTGGGGTCAAAACCGACCTTAACACGTAGGGGAAGGCCGCGAGCAAGCTTTTTACGCAGTTCGCCCTCATCAATAAGCTCCGCAATACCGCGTTTAATTTGTGTCATTTGCAGTTCAATATCATGTGTGATTGCTGTCATGAGGGCGTCCTTACGCAAAGAATAGAAAGTTTGTGAAATAATATGCAGTATATTTTTGTTTGAAAAAACTACTCAGCGGCTGGGTCTGGCTTAAAATCAGAAAAGCGCCGTTGTTTACGTTTGTTATACATAGCATGTTTATCTTGATACATTTTTGTATCAGCAATATGTAAGAGTTCGTCCAGGCAGTCGGAATCTTTAGGGAATTCAGCAAATCCCCGGCTAAAACCCAAAACAATCTCTTCCCCATTCCCCAGTGAGCAAATGGGCCAAGAAAAGGCATTATCCACTTTTTCCCAGAATATGGAGGAATTTGCAGTGGCATCGTTTAAAATGGCAATTATAAATTCGTCTCCGCCCATACGCGCAAAAAGGTGGTTTTCTGTGGTGAAATTGGATATGCGCTTGGAGAAGTTTACCAGAACCTCATCGCCAACATTATGCCCGTAGGTATCATTAATGTTCTTAAAATGATTGAGGTCGATGTAGTAAAGGTGAAAGGGAGTGCCATTGCGCATTGCGTTTCGTAATTGGCAGAACAGGCCTGTTCTGTTATAGAGGCCTGTTAAGGCATCTATATGCATGATGTTTTCCAGATTCCGCTTCACAAGACCAAGGGAGTGGTTGTTCTGTACAATAAGAGCAACCAGCAGGCTTGCGCATGAACCCATGAGCAGAATAGTCCACAATTCAAAATTATCTTCCCAGGCAGGGTCGATCAGCAAGCGAAAATACCAGTTCGCATTCAATATCTTGATATGCTTTTCAACAAAATCCGCATCGTTGGCATGATAGCGGCCGCCAGAAGCTATAATTTGTTTGGAGTCCGTGTCTGGGTTGTGCCGCCACAATTCATAGGAAATATTTTGCTGTTGCAGAAGGTCAAGCCCAACTCCTGAGAGTGCCTGTGGATACTTGAGGGTCACGGAGACAATGCCCCAAAATTTTTTCACTTTATCTGGCCCTTCAAGCCATACCGGCAGCCGCCCAACAAGCGCTTGGCCTCCCCCTTGCATCAATTCAAAGGGCCCTCCCATAATGAGTTGCCCTTGGTCCCGTGCGGCAATAGCCTCCTTGTTGCCTTGCCCTCCACCAAAAAGATTGTACCCCAGCAGTTCTTTATTGCCCGCAAGAGGATATACATTGGATACAATGCCTTCTGGCGCCAAAAGCACGTTTACAATGGAAGGATCATCCACAATAACCGCAGCAACCCGGTCAAAGTCATGCACATCGCCGTTGCTCTGTATGACAAGGCTGGCAAGCGCTTGCGTTTTATAGAGAAGTTTTGATACCCTCTCAGCAACTTTGATGCTTTTTTCAAGAATGAGGTACTCTTTATTAGCTCTCTCCATGTGTGCTTTACGTTTGGTGATGACATAGGCCAACGCACTGCAAATCATAAGTGATACGAGAAAGGCCGCGATGGCTTTAATGGAAGCTTTTTTCATACAATTCCGCACGGTAGAGTGTTGAACAAAGAGTCCGCAATGCTTCCCTGCCCACTGCTGTAAAAACACTTTGTGGGTTTACAGGAGACCACTGGTTTTACATACATGAAGGGGCTTGTCTATAGAGTTCGTTGCACAATACAGCAAATTCAGTTTAGAACTTATCCATAAATAAGGATGTTCGCGGTCAATAGCTGCGTCAAATGCCTTTTTTGCTCTGGGTCGAGGACATAAGAGTCCACTCCCTCCGCAAAAAAAACATTTTCCTTGCTCTTGCCACACGCTCTCCTTATTTGAGATCGTTGCACAATGCAACGATCTCTGGCGATTGCG